>JAGMCY010000145.1 GCA_023128965.1 Candidatus Aenigmatarchaeota archaeon
AAATAGTCGACGACATAAGGAAAACAGGAACTTCCATGCCGAGGAAGTTCAAGATCACCATCGAGAACATCGTGGCCTCTACGAAAATCGAGGTGAAGCCTAAACTAATGCTCGAGGAAGTTGCGATGTCGCTTGAAGAGGTTGAATACGAGCCAGAACAATTCCCCGGCCTTGTCTACAGGATGAAGAATCCGAGAACCGCCTTTCTCCTTTTCGGTTCAGGAAAGATAATCTGCACAGGCGGGAGAAACCTCCCTGACATAAACCTTGCCCTGAACAAATTCAAGAAACGTCTTGAAAGTATCAGGCTGAAAGTGAAACCCGTAAAGGGATAAAAAATAAATCTTCATTATGATCAAATTCGAAAAAACCCTGAGGGACATAAAGTCCGTGAAGATCCAGGGAGCGGAGAGTGTCGCGAAGGCCTCGATTGAGGCCTTGATAAGTTATTTCTCCAAAAAGAAGTTCAAGAAGGAGAGCGTTTTCCTTTCGAAATTCTCCTCCCTTTCGAAAAGATTGATGGAAACAAGACCCACTGAACCCTTGCTCAGAAATTCGATAAGGTTCGTGGAGAAGGAAATAGGGTCTGAAGGCGATCCGAACGAAATGGTGAAGAGGATGTTCGGGGCATGCAGGCAGGCGCTTTACCATTACGAGGTCGCTGAGAAATCAATCGCTGATATCGGCTCGAACAAGATAGAAGATGGGATGAAAATATTCACGCACTGCCATTCATCGAGCGTCACGGGATCTTTGAAAAGGGCGAAGGAGCAGGGGAAGAAATTCGAGGTTTTCAACACGGAGACACGCCCGCTCTTCCAGGGAAGGATAACCGCGAAGGAACTCGCGAAAGCGAAAATCCCTGTGAAACACTTCGTTGATTCAGGGGCGAGGGTCGCTCTGAAGGAATGCGATCTCATGTTCATAGGAGCGGACGCGATAACGAGCGAGGGGAAGGTTATCAACAAGATAGGCAGTGAGATGTTCGCGCTGGTAGCTGAAAAATACGGCGTTCCTGTGTACGTCCTAGCGGATTCCTGGAAGTTCGATCCGCAATCGATATACGGAATCCCCGAACCGATCGAGAAGCGCTCGTCAAAAGAAGTCTGGGCGAAAGCTCCGAAAGGAGTCGAAATCCTGAACATCGCCTTCGAAAGAGTCAATCCTGACCTCATAGCAGCGATAATCTCCGAGTTAGGAGTCTACACCCCGGAGAATTTTGTTTCAGAGGTGAGGAGAACGTACCCGTGGCTTTCAAGGTGATTCACTGGCTTCTTATTTTAGGGCTTTTTGATACGTCAACGACGAAATTCCCGTAAAGGAGGTTTCTACCTATCAGGACGGGGTATTTCATGTGCGAGCGGTCGTTAAGGTTCGCCTCAACGGTGAACTTCTTCCCTTTAATTTTTATCGTGACCTTAACGACAGGCCTGCGAGCTACTTCTTTCGTTATCGGGGCCTTTGTCTTGAACATCCTCACCACGGGCCCGAGCTTCGCTTCCCCCGCTAGTTTTATGTCTATCGACGTCATCTTCGCCCCTGTATCCACAAGGGCTTCAGTCTCCACGGTTTTCCCATCCCCGTAAATCTTTACCTTCTCGATCAGGCCTATCGTTTTCTTAGGCATAATAAAACCAGCTTACGCATCGCTGTTTAATTATTGGCCGAGGTTTTTAATAAAATTTTCAGAATTTCAGCGAAATAAAAATTATAAACCTTTAACCAATCTATTACTATGAACTTCGTTAAGCACCCGCTGATAAGGAAGAATTCGCTGGAATCTAGGCTTTATCAGGAGGCGATACTCGGGAGGGCTGTGGGAAACGATCTGCTCTGCGTTTTGCCTACGGGGCTCGGGAAGACCCCGATAGCGATAGTTCTCGCTGTTTTCAGGATTGAGAAACATCCTGATTCGAAAGTCCTGATTTTAGCTCCAACAAAACCCCTGATCGAACAGCATCTGAACAGCTTCAGAGAAGTGATAAACCTCCCGGAAAAGGAGTTCGTCCTCCTGACGGGCATGGTCAAACCGGAGGAGAGGGAGGAATCCTACAGGCATTCGAAATTCATTTTCGCAACGCCGCAGACCGTTGAGAACGATCTGAAAAACGGGAGGCTTGAGCTTTCGGATTTTTCGCTCGTGGTTTTTGACGAGGCCCACCATTCGATAGGGGATTACGCCTACCCTTACATAGCGAAGGTTTACATTGAAAACGCCAAGAACCCACGAATACTCGGATTGACGGCTTCGCCCGGGGGGACGAAGGAAAAGGTCAAGGAGATAATGAATAACCTGGGAATCGAAAAAGTTGATATCAGGACGGAGGAGGACTTTGATGTGGAGCCATGGGTAAAGAAGAAGCAGGTAGAATGGGTTCACGTCGAGCTACCCCAAACATTTTTTAACATACGTGAAAGCCTGAGGAAGGCGTACGAGTACAGGCTGAGAGGTCTCAGGAAGCTTGGCTTTTCAAAACCGATCAGGCTTGTCACGAAGCGTGAACTGCTCGAACTCCAGAAAAAGTTTGCTTCTTCCGATTCGAACTACACCAAATTCTGGGGAGTTTCCCTTGTTTCCCAGGCGATAAAGGCCGAACATGCGATAAGCCTGATAGAAACCCAGGGTATAAATTCGCTGGAAACCTATTTCAAGAAACTGAGATCGGAAAAGGCGAAGTCCTCGAAAAGTCTCGTCAAGGACAGGAACGTGAAAAAAGCGATGTACTTGACGGGTGAGCTTTCGGAGGAAGGTTCCGAACACCCTAAGATGGCGAAGCTCCGTGAAACCGTGAGCAAACAGTTCGAGAAAGACCCGGATTCAAAAATCATCGTTTTCGCGAACTACAGGAACATGGTGAGGGAGATAGTGAAGGTTCTATCGGAAGTGAGAAATTCGAAACCGGTCGAATTCATGGGCCAGAGAGAAGGCCTCACTCAAAAGGAACAGAAGAAAAGGATCGAGGAGTTCAGGGAGGGAAAACACAACATCCTGGTCACGACCTCCGTTGGCGAGGAGGGAATCGATATCCCGGAAATGGAATTAGCGGTCTTCTACGAGCCAGTCCCCTCCGAAATCCGTTCGATCCAGAGAAGGGGAAGGGTCGGAAGGACAAAGCTGGGGAAGATAATGATACTTATCGCGAGGAAAACTAGGGACGAAGCCTACTACTGGATGGCACACAGGAAGGAGAAGGTCATGAAGAAAACCCTTTATGAAATGCGCGGGGAATCTCTGGGCAAGAAACAGAAAAGCCTGAGTGATTTTGATTAGTTTCGAATCCGCCAAGGTAAAATTATTATATCCCAACTGTAATATCTAATTATGTATTCTCATGAAATTCAAAGAATCCTGAAAAGAAAAAGAATCAGAATCGGCGATCACGTTCTTATTGAAAAGGCGAGAAAACGCTATTTCGGTCTGCTCATGCCTAAACCGGAGTTCGGAGAACCGGGAACGATCGTGATGAAACTGGACAACGGCTACAACATAGGTTTCGGTGCGAAGGGTTTGAATATATCGAAAGCGAAATCCGAGGAACCGGAAGCGGTGGAGGAGGAAATGGAATACGAACTCGGGAAGACCAAGAAAGGCCTTCTCAAAACGGATTTCGATCCGAAAAAGCCGAAGGTCTCGCTCCTCTCGACAGGCGGGACGATAATTTCGCGGGTCGATTACAGGACTGGGGGGGTCTATGCTGTTGAGAACCCGAAAGAGCTTCTGCACAATGTCCCTGAAATCGCCAAAATAGTCAATTTGAAAATGACGAACCCCCTCAATAAGATGAGCGAGGATTTCGATCATGAAGACTGGATTTCGCTTGCAAAACACGTGGCGAAAGAGCTGAACTCGGGGAAGAAGGGCGTTATCATAACGCACGGGACCGACACACTGCATTACACTTCCGCAGCGCTCTCGTTCTTTTTGAAAAATCTTTACAAACCCGTCGTCCTCGCGGGAGCGCAGAGGTCGAGCGACAGGGGTTCGTCAGATGCGGGGATGAACCTCGTCTGCGCTTCACACGTGGCGATATCCAACATCGGGGAAGTCGGGATATGCATGCACGGGAACATGAGCGATAACTTCTGCTATTTCATACGCGGGACGAAAGCTCGAAAAATGCACGCCACGAGAAGGGACGCGTTCCGATCGGTGAACGAACCGCCACTAGCGAAAATATTCCCTGACGGGAAGATCGAGATAACTAACAGGAAGTTCAGGGAGAGGAAGGACAAGAAGGTCGGGCTGGACACGAAGATCAATGAGAACGTCGCTCTGTTGAAGGCTTATCCGGGTTCTGATCCTAAGGTAATAGACTACTATGTTAAGAATGGAATCAAGGGTTTCGTGGTTGAGGCGACGGGAATGGGGCACTTACCCACGGATGTCTCCAAAAAACCCTGGACAACCGTGATAAAGAAACACTCAGAGCAGGGAATCCCGTTCGTGATAACATCACAAACAATTTACGGGAGGGTCAGCCCGTATGTCTACACGAATTTACGGAAACTCTTCATAGAATCGAAAGCGATCCCCGGGGAGGACATGCTCAGCGAGACCGCTTACGTGAAACTCATGTGGGTTCTTGGCAAAACGAAAAAGTTCGAGGAGATACGAAAACTCATGCTGACAAATTACGCGGGCGAGATCACGCCCAGAACGGAGATAAACACGTTTTCTGTTGAAGGATTGAATGAGTGATTCGAAAATTTACCTGACTTTCTGTTCTCCCTTTGCTCTCCTGTCCCCGAACCAGAGCGTCGTTCCCCCGGCGCTCTCAAGCTTCCTCGCCTCCATGAGCGCTTTCAGCTTTTTTCTTATCTGAACCAGTTTTTTGCTGTCCTTGCTCTTGAGAAATTCCCTTGTTTCCTTGTTTATTTCGCGGATATCGAAATCCTTCGGATATCTTTTGGCGTATTTCCTGCAGAGGCTGGCGAGATTTTTCGGATCTTTCTCTTCAGCCGCCTTAAGAATGTCCTCAATAATCCAGTGGCTTGCGAACATACGTTCACCTTCTCATCTTCTTCCTTTTTATTACCTTCAACCGGAAGAAGTTCTCCCTCTCTATCTCCTGCAACCGGAACTCTATGTATTTCCTAGTAAAGTCTAGATTTGGAATTAATAAGTATTCAAGGGCGTTCGTCCGCCTTTTGACCTTCTTGATCTCGCTCCCCACCCTCCTAACGGTTTCCTCGCTCTCTATGAGCCTTATGAGCTGTTGGGAGGCGGTTGAGAAATTAACCATTGCTTCCTCCAGCTTGGGTGTCATGAAGATAAGGGTGTATTTCATCCCCTCGATTTCGTCCGCTTCCACTATCTGGGGGATTTTCACTCCCATTATGTTCCGGAAAGAGAATTCTATTTCTTTCGCCGGAGGCGTGCTCTCCGCGATGCTCTCGATTTCCGGGGACCCCGCCAGGGCTTTCGCTTTTATGAGATTCGTTCTCCCGTGAGCCAAGGTCTCTGAGAGTTCGCCTCTTATGCCCTTCGCCTTATCCACGACCTTGAAGAATTCGGTGATGAGGGCGTCTCTCTTTTCCTTCAGAAGTTTATGACCTTTGGTCGCAAGTCTCATCTTGTTCTTTGTCTTCATGAGATCCATCCTGGTAAGATGGACGCCTTCGATAATTTTGGGCATGCTATTTCTCCTTCTTCTTCGGAAGGTATTTCTTTATGATCTCGAGGGAAATTCGCTTCAGTTCCCTCTCGGGCAGGATGCTCAGCAAATCCCATCCGATTTTGAGCGTGTTCTCAATTGTCCTGTCATCGTCCTTTCTCTGATTGGTGAACTCGCTTTCAAACCTCTCCGCGAACTTAAGGAACATCTTGTCCCTGTCCGTCAACGCTTCCTCTCCAACAACAGCGACCAAATCCCTCAGGTCCCGGCCCTCCGCGTAACCGGCGTAAAGCTGGTTTGATACCCCTGCATGGTCTTCTCGCGTTTTCCCCTTCCCTATGCCCTCCTGCATGAGCCTCGAGAGTGAGGGGAGGACGTCAATAGGGGGGTATATCCCCTTCCTGTGAAGCTCCCTGCTCAAAACTATCTGACCTTCAGTGATGTATCCTGTCAGGTCCGGGATAGGGTGTGTGATATCATCGCTGGGCATGGTAAGTATGGGGATTTGCGTGATGCTTCCTTTCTTTCCTGTTATCCTCCCGGCCCTCTCGTAATTCATGGCGAGGTCGGTGTACATGTAACCCGGATAGCCTCTTCTCCCCGGAACCTCCTCTCTAGCAGCCGAAATCTCACGAAGCGCCTCGCAGTAGTTTGTCATGTCCGTGAGGATCACGAGCACGTGCATTCCGTGTTCAAAAGCGAGGAATTCAGCTGTTGTTAAAGCTATTCTTGGCGTGATTATCCTTTCGATCGTCGGGTCGTCCGCGAGGTTGAGGAATGTTACTATCCTTTCCAGAGCTCCCGTACGTTCGAAATCTTTCCTGAAGAAATTCGCCTCCTCCGAGGTTATGCCCATTGCTGCGAATATGACGGCGAACTCCTCTTTGGAACCGGGAACCTTTGCCTGTCTTGCGATCTGCGCCGCCAGATCGTTGTGCGGCAGGCCAGCGCCTGAGAATATGGGAAGCTTCTGCCCCCTGGCAAGGGTGTTCATCCCGTCTATAGATGAGACCCCTGTCTGGATGAAATCCCTCGGGTATATCCTGCTTGTCGGGTTTATCGGGTATCCGTTTATGTCGAGTCTCGCCTCGGGAACTATCTCCTTCTTTCCGTCCCGTGGTCTTCCTGCTCCGTCAAAAATCCTCCCGAGCATCCCCACCCCAACGGGTATCTTCATTGTGTCTCCAAGGAACTTCGCCTTCGTTATCTTCGTATCAAGTCCTGAGGTCCCCTCAAAGACCTGAACCACTGCCTTATCCTCCATCGCGTCAAGGACTTGTCCGTGCTTTCTTTCGCCTCCTTCCATCTCTATTTCAACGACCTCTCCATACTTCACATTCTTTACGCCTTCCACAATCATCAGAGGCCCTGTAACCTCAATCACGCTCGTATATTCTCTCACAACCATAGTCATCACCCTAATTTCTCCTTCAAATCCTTTGTTATATCATCAATCCTTTTCTCGAAGTCTTTGCCTTTAAGTTCCTTCATCCTCGCTATCTTGTCTATGACATCGAGTTTCGTTATCTCGTTCAGGTCAATGCCTTTTTCCAGAGACAACCCCGCTTTTTCATAAAATTTAAGGATAGCTTTCAGCATTTCGTATTGCTTCTTCAAATCACAGAACGTA
>JAGMCY010000146.1 GCA_023128965.1 Candidatus Aenigmatarchaeota archaeon
ATGATCGAGACGTTCGTGTCCAGCGTGAAGTTCCACAAACCGCTCCATTGTCCGTATTCGTACCCGTCCCACGCCCGGACAGACCAGTTGTAGTAATGGTTGTCATCCCCGAAGTAGCTAATCCCCTTGGTGTGATTAAAAGAGGTAGTTGTCGTATTGGACATGTTGTTGTCGTCTGAGCACCCTCCGAAACAGGTTATGTTTATCGTGTAGTTCAGGATATCCCCGTCAGCATCGTTCGGCTCGTTCCACGTGAAGTAGGGTGTACGGTTGGTTATATGAGAACCATCGGATGGGCTGGAAAGAACAACCTGATCGGGTTCGTCATTCTCCCTGAACTGCCTCGTACTTTCATTATTAGAAGTCCCAACAGAGTCATTTACGTAAACCTTGAACGTGTAATTCGTTGCGTCCACGGTTATTTGCGTCATGTTACAAGTTACGCTGCTCCCTGACCCTATCATTTCCATGGTCTCGTTTGCAGTGGATTCCCCTACCTCAGTCCATTCGAGGGTACACGTATCAGCACTCACAGCGGAATCGGTTGATACACTCACGTTTATCGTCACGCTGTTCGCTGTCTGTCTCGTGTTGTCCCCGGGGGTGGGGTTTTCATAGGTAACGCTAGGGCCCGGTATTACCCTGCAGCATACCTTCTTTCTATACTCACCGCACGGTCCGATGTGCGAATCGGTATTGTTGTTAGCTGATGAATTTGAACTCCCCATGGAGGCGAAGCACTCCCTGTTAGCAGGACAGTTGTCATCAACGTACGTGCAGTTAAAATACCCTGGATCCGCCGTCAAACACACGTCAACACCGTAAACTATCCCGGGTCCTGAATAGTCCCCTCTCTGGACATGCGAATTCGTGGTGGCGTTCAGTTTGAGGAACACCCCCTCGTTGCATAAATAGGAAAGGGTTGAGGTCGAGTTACAGCATATCACGTAGTCATACATCCCAACAGAAACGTTCTGGGCGTGCGCGTTCCAGTAACCTCCCGTATCGTTCTCCAGGTAGATAACCGATGTGTTGTCACCACTGCAGCTACCGCTTGACATCATGCTGCAGGTGAAATTCCCTGCAGCAGATGCAAGGTAAACGGGGATTACCAGTGATAGGAATATAACGAGCTCGATTTTGAACAAAGCAGTTTCAGATGAACTTTTCAAAAAACCACCCCAAAGACCAACCTGATAATATCTTGGTCTGAAAGAAATAAAAATTGAAGTTGAAATCAGTATTCACAACCTGTGAGGCTCTCTACCCACGCCCTCGTTTTCATACCGGTGTAGTTCATCTGATTGTAAACGATGGTCGGTATTTCGCTGATCCCGAGCTGCACGCATGCCTCCAGATTCGCTCCCACGCAGTCCACGTAAATTCTGTTCGCGAAATTCCCTATTTCAAGAAGCTGCTGGAGCGTGTTGGGCTCGCTCTTCTGACCGAAAACGATGAAACCCTTCGTTTTCAAGCACTCAGCGAAATCCTTCTCCCTCGAAAGCCTGTTCATGAAGCTCGAGACCTCGATCATGTTCCCCGCCTCCGAAAAGAACCTCCCGTCCTTTGTGGCGTATATTTCCCTGATAACATCCCCTCCCGTTATCTTTAGTCTTAGCAATATCTTGTAAACGTAACCCTCGTCCTTCACGTTCAGGACCTCTACCTCGTTCTCCGTTAGCAGTTCATACGCCTTCCCTATATCCTTCAGGACCTTCTGCTGGGAGCTGGATATTAACGTGTTCTGAAGGAAACTATACGC
>JAGMCY010000147.1 GCA_023128965.1 Candidatus Aenigmatarchaeota archaeon
AGGAAGTGAGCCAGCCTTTTCATTTCAACGGAAGCACTGGAATTCGGGGAATGGACGACAACAGGGGTCTTCACGGAGATCGATTCCCTGACCTTTTTGTGTTCGGGTATTTTCGCTATTACCGGCAATTCCAGGATATCCTCTATGTGATGAGCCTCCACCTCAAACCCCTCCTTGCTCGTCCTGTTCACGACAACCCCGATCACATTCTTGTTCCTCCCTTCAGCGAGCATTTTTGACCTCAGGATATCGACTATCGAAGGCATTTCAGGGGTCGTTACGAGTATTATGTCATCAGAGCTTTCTATGGAAGCGAGAGCCTCCTGGGTTATACCGGGGGCCGTGTCTATTATGATGAAATCCCTTCCTCTCCCCAAACCTTTTAGAATGTTTTTGAGCTTGAGCTTCCTGGGATTTATGCGCATGTCAACTATCGAGGCGGGGACTATATCGAAACCAAGGAAATGCTTGTAGACGGCCTCGGAAAGCGGGATCTCCCCTTCGAGCAGCATGTTCAGGGAGAAGGGGTAGTTATCCGGCAAATCCAGGTGCAAACCGAGGTTCGCGCCCGAAAGGTTACCGTCAACAACCAGAACGTTCTTCCCTATCTCCGCCAGGTACGCCCCCAGATTCGCCACCAGCGTTGTCTTACCCACGCCGCCTTTACCTGAAACCACGGAAATTATCCTACTCATTACATAAAATTTCGTTTTACAGATTTAAATAGGTAAAAAGCCAAAGAAAACTTTTTAAATAAGGATGTTAAATTTAACACTATGAAGAGAATTGTTTTGGTCATGATTCTTTCATTTTCGTTGATTTTTCTCGCGGTAAAACCAGCCGAGGCAGGCATATCGCTGGGGACTGGTGGCATCACGCTCTCTGCAGGGGAAACAACGGAGGTGTGCGATATCTGGATTTACGCTCTAAGGAAGGGGGATTATCACGTGGAGACAACAGGTGACCTGAAACAAGTGACCGTGAGCGTAACACCCAGCGATTTCACCCTCGACGAGACCATAGACTGCCCGCAGGACGCCAATGCAAGGAGGGCCTGCATAGCTGATCTCTGCTTGGCCGGAGACCAGCCTTCTTGCGAGACGGTTTGCATAAAGTTCACAGCCCCCATGTTAATCGAGTGGGAACCTGAGAGGGTTCAATACAGTGGAAGCATACTGAATGTGGTCAGCATGGGAGCCGCGAAAATCCAGGAGCCTTATACATTCTCCGTTTTCGTCAATCCCATGGACATGAAACCGCTTGCTTACGGGGCCGTTATCGTAATAATAGTAATCTTGGTATTACTAGTCCTGTTTGTGAAGATAAGGAAAAGATAAGAAATTTTATATGGAAAGCGATCTAAACTTCTTTATATGAAGAAAACCATCCTTTTAAGTTTGATTTTTTTGTCGGTATGTCTTTTAAGCGTAAATGTCTCTGCCCAGGCAAGCACGGGAAACACGATTATCAACGCCACGGTCACCGTGGAATGGGTGTTGAATTTATCCCTGGAATATCCTGAAATAATCATCCCTGAAAACTATTCGTACTTTTACGAGAATCTCACGCTTCTCCAGATCAATTCACAGAACATATCCGTTTACCTCAACAAATCGGACACCAACGATTTCGTGAAATTCGTCAACGATACGTATTACCAGGATAATTACACTTTTTACCTGCCTTTAAACACGTATGAAAACGTGATGCTGAGGGTTTACGTCCCGCCGGGTATGGGGTTCGAGGGCGGGAACTATAACGTTACCATTTACGCTTATTCCCTGGACGATTCCAGGACGAACTCCACAACTTTGGGCATCCGCGTTAACAACACGAATCCTGTAGATTATGTCGGGGTCCCGAGCATATACCCCTCCAGTTTGTACTTCGGGGAATCGCTCAACGCGAACATATCCATTCATAAGATTTACCCCACAGAAACGACTGACGTACAGGTCTGCTACTGCATGGATGCGAACCCGAACTACCCGTGCGGGCCCGATTACAACGATCACGGATGCGAATGGAAGAAGATAACCGAATCGCTCAATTACACGAAGACCGTGACCGTGAATGAAGGACCCGGGGAATACTATTTCATAGTTGGCGTGGAATACCCGGGCGACACGGACATAAAGAGGGCTAACAGCGCGAAGTTCCTTGTTAAAATTGTTCCACCGGGTCCGCCACTAGGAGGTCCTGGCGGCCCTCCGCCAGCGCCACAGCCGGAATTAACCATTATCGCTCCGGATTACCTTGAGGCGGCTCCCGGAGAAAGAATAGGGTTCGATGTTGAAATAGAAAACACAGGGGATGCA
>JAGMCY010000148.1 GCA_023128965.1 Candidatus Aenigmatarchaeota archaeon
TATTCTCGGCTGGGTACCATACCGGGTATACGAAGAGGTTCGCAAGTATCCCTGCGCTCTCCAGCACTCGGAAATCATACGTTGAAATATCGGTAACAACTGCAGAGGCGGTTGGCTCGAAGTAGGTGGAGTAGGCGGTTGCGGTGTAGTTTCCGAGCGGCAGGCTTATGGTATCTAGGTATTTACTACATGTACCAATGCCACTAGGACACGGGTATTCGATATAACCATTTTCATTGGTTGTGAAATTCGGAGTGCTGTAAATGATTTCGTCCGAATCGTTTATGGTGAAACTCACGTTCGTCCCCGAAAGTATGTCCTCGCTGAAGTCGATCGATTTATAAAATATTTTAGGGATGTTGGGAAGAGATTTTTCATAATAGTAAGGCAGGGTGGTCATGAAGAAAGGCGAAAGCTTCGAGTAAATGTAAAAGCTCAAGGTTTCCGTGTTGTTCTTTGCCTGGTTGTCTATGGCGTAAACCGTGGCGTTGTAATAACCCTTCAGTGTGGTGTTTCCCCAATTGCCCTCGTTGGGGTCGTCCGGATACATCGCCCTCCATCTGGAGGTCCCTCCTGTTTTCAGACCTCCGTAAAAGAACATGTCTATGGTTACGTTTATACCATCGGGTCTTTCCACGGTCACGGTCACGTTCCCGTCCTCTATCCCTGCCCCGGAATTGTCTGTGACGTTCACATATATCCAGACGTTCTGGGTCTGTTCGGTCTGGTTTGGAACGATTTCTATCGAGACCCAAGGCTTTATGAAGGGGTTTAGAACTATCTGGAGTATTTGGAAATCTGGATCCGAGCCCGCCTGGGTGGCGTTGACGGTGTAGTTCGCGTAGTAAAACTTTATGGTCTGACCCGTTATGTTGTAGAAAACAGAGAAATTATGTGTTGTCCCGTTAACCACGGTGAAATTCGTCTCATCCGTCCAGGTGTTATTGTACATGTTGGTCGAGTTCGTAGCAGGGGATATGGTGAAGTTTATGGGGGCGTTTCCGGTGTTGTTAACCAGAATATCGCACACCTTCCCTTCTTCCGGGTATTCTACCTTTTCGCAGTAGGTGGTATTCAGATACCATGTTCTCGAAGTGGGAACTTCTATCGTGAGGTTGATGGTCTTGTTTATGCTATTCCCGGTTGTCAGGTTCAACCAGCCCTTGTAAACACCGGGAGGATGTCCGGAATTAACCGTGACGTTGACTTTTACACCCTGTGGGTATTCCCCGCTCAAACTCGGGATACTCGAGGGGACGAATTCAAAGGTGAAATCACTCGTGAAGTTATAGGCAGCGAAGGTTATGTTTTCAACTGGGTCGTTTCCGGTTGAATTGAGGATCAAAACCCCTATCTCCTTCTCCGTTCCATGCGTTACGTTATTCGATATTTCATCCGGTTGTATGATCAGCGAGACATTCGAAAGGACGGTGATGTTTATAAACGTAAACTTGGTGTTTATCCCCTTCTCAGGATCTTCCCATTCCACGCTCACGTTCATGGTGTAATTCCCGGAGGATGTTCCCTGCGTTATTATCACAAGAAATGAGGAGTTGCACGTTCCGGACTTCGGGACGTTTCCGCAGTAGTGGGAGCTCACATTAGCGGTTATATTCGCATCCGAGAAGTTCAGGACAAGGCTCACGTTATAAGCGGTTGCGTTACCTATATTTGTTGTGTTCACAAATATGGGGAAGGTCTCGTTTTCATACCAGGTCACGTTCCCAGCGGTGTAGTTATTGACGTCGGAAGCTATTGTCATGTTCGTTCCGGAGACGGCGATGGTGAGGTTTATGATCTTGAACCCATCGTTATCGCTGGTCACGTTTATCGTTCCGTTGTACTCACCCGGTTGCGTATCATTCGTTGCGTTCACCCATATCTCCACGTTCTCCGAGTCGCCCACACCTACAAAGGAAATGTTTACAGGGTCGAATTCGAAGGTGAAATTACTCGAGAAACCGGAAATGTTGAAACTAACGTTTTGCAGAGGTTCGTTACCGATCGAGTCCACGGTGAAGTTGTCTACGTTTTTCAATGATTTATTTGAGGCTATTATACCTAATATGTAATTTTTTGAAACGTTGAGGATAGGATTTTCAAGGACTGTTATGTTCATCAAGGTTTCGTTGTAACCCTCGACCGATTGGTTCGAATTCTCCCATCTCACGCTTATATTCAGAGAATAATTCCCTGCAGGTGTCGCGTTAAAAACTATTATCTGGAAGGTTTTCGTGCAGTTTTTCGTTATTAAGATGTTGCCGCATGATACAAAGGTCAAGTTCGCCGTTATGTTGGGGGTTGAGAAATCAAGCGTGATGTTCGAATCATACGCCGACCCGTTCGCTGTGTTTTCGGCGATAACGGTTATGTTGAATGTTTGGTTCGCGTATGATGTGACGTTATCCGCCGTGAGGTTTTCCGGGGTGTGTGATATGCTGACATTCGTCGTGTAAGTTTCCGAGGTGAACTCGTTCGTTTCCCAACCAGTGTTATTGTTTCGCTTTGCGCTGCAGTTCAGGGTGAACAAGCCCGCGTAAGAAGGAGCAGCAAACCACACATCATACGTCCCGTCCCCGTTATCACTCATGTTTTGCTGGGGGATTTCGGTGGAATCGTAGGAACAGTTCAACGTTGCGTTCGGAATCCACACATCCTTCCTGTAATTCCTCACGTAAACAGTCGCGTTCACGAGCCTGTCCGTGAAACCGAAGGGGTTGGTTATGTTAACCGTTACGTTATACACATTCGTCACGTTAAAAGTGGACCAACTCGTGTTCAACAAATACCACGTATCGTTGTACACCCTGAACGTCACGTTCCACAAACCCACGTTATCCGAATCGGAGATGTTATATATGTTCGCATAAATATGATCATTCGCCCCGCTATCGTTGTGGTTCCCGTCATCATAGAGCGTTATGTTCAGTTCACCAGTTCCTCCCAGATCCAGGCTCGCGTTCACCCTTTCGGAGAGATTGTAAAGATCGGTTATGTTCGCACGTATTATGACGGTCTCGTTCCTGTTGAAAATGTTCGCTTCGTCAGTCTCGTTCATGTAAAAAGTCCCGTTGACTGCTACGGTCCAGAATTCTGGGGCGAACTCGGTTATGTTCAGCGACGTGATACTCTGGTTCACGAAAGCCAGGAAATAATTCTC
>JAGMCY010000149.1 GCA_023128965.1 Candidatus Aenigmatarchaeota archaeon
GTCCTCAGGAAGAAGGAAAGGCTGAACGTAAAAGAGAAGATAAATCTGTGGCTCGGAACGGACAAGAAAACCGGGAAAACTCTCGATAAATTCAGGGAAACTATTTCGAAGGAGGTCGGGGCTTCGAAAGTCCGCATGGGCATCCCCAAGAAATTCAAGCCGAAAGGTTCGCTGGAGTTCAAGGGCAAGAAAGTGAAGGTCTATTTCGAACGAATGAAAAAATAGTTTTTTAAAACAACAGCCCGATATATAAAGTATGAGTAAGTACGCGGTTCTTGGTGTTGTGATCCTGTTTCTCATATTCCTGGGTCTTTACTGGTTCGGGACCGTTAACGCGTACTGGACCACCATGATAGCCATCATATTCATAATAGTGGGATTCGTGGTGGGCTTCCTTCTGCTGGGTTCGGGGAGCGAGAATATGTGGATTGGGGTTCCCCTATTCGTTTTCGGGATCATCCTGCTTTTCATAATCTGGTTTTTCCCGAGATAGGGTTTTTCGCTAAAAAACATTTAAAAACCCCTGGGACTTAAATAAACGTTTATGCCTGTGAAAAAAGTCCTGAACGAGGTCGATTTCGGGAAGGTTGGAGATTGGCTCGGAGAAACCGGGAAGAAGATCCTTGTTTACCACAGGGACGCGGATGGAGTCTGCTCAGCCACGATTCTGATGAAGTTCTTCCCCGAATACGAGACTATCCCGAGGGAAGGCCCGATAATCGATAAAAAGTTTTTCAGAAGGATAGTTTTGGAAAAACCGAAAGTCCTCGTGTTCATCGACATTCCCGTAGACCAGGAATGGAAAAAGGTTCTGGAATTCGTGAAAGAGCTTCCAGAGCTTAAGATCCTTATAATAGACCACCACACGCCGGAAAAAGACATGAACTCCGAACGTATCATCCACATAAACCCCAGGTTCCTGAAAAGCGAACATTACATACCCGCATCCTGCGTCATTTACGAGCTCCTTAGGAAATTGAAGTACGATGTGAAACCGTATCTCTGGATATCGCTCACTGGAATAATCGGGGATTACGGGGTCAAGGACTGCCTTTGGATGTTCAGGGAGTATGAAAAAACCAGAGAAACCCCCCACCGCAAACTGGTTAAAGCCTCCGAGATCATTTCCTCCGCGATAACGCTCAAGGGCTTGAAAGGATGTAAGAAAGCGTTAGAGCTTCTCATAAAAAGTGAGAAATATGAGGACTTCGAAAAGTCCAGGGAACTGAGAAAATGGAACACGATCGTCCAGAGGGAAATCAAAAGGATTGTGAATGATTTCGAGAAGAGGAAAGAAGTTTTCAAGAAGGAACGGTTGATTCTCTACGAGATAAAGAGCAGGATGAACATAACGTCCGTGATAGGGACCGTCACGGCGGAGAAACACCCGGAAGATATAGTTATAATAAGGAAAAAATCCGGGAGTTTGTGGAAGATTTCTTTGCGCTACCAGGCCGGAAAGGTGAACGTAGGTGACCTCGCTAAATCCGCTACGAAAGGCATAGGATCCGGAGGGGGACACATAAAGTCTGCGGGAGCTCTCGCGAACAACTGGGAAGAATTCAGAAAAAGGGTTTTCGAGTATCTGAAGTGATTCACCATCCCACGTCCACGAAGTTCACGTTTTCGTACCCTTTGAACGCGTCATGACTCCCCGGATAATCCCTTGTGGTGCTCTCGACAACGAGATAAAACGAGTTTAGGTTTTCCCCTGATTCGATGGATTTTTCAATTGATTGGCATTCCCCCCGATCATCGACGAAGACAACGAAATTGAATGGCTTCTCGCTGAAGTAAGGCGTGTATTTCTCGAGGATCGTTTTGTAAAGCTTTAGGAAGGAATCGAGGTCCTGCTCTATTTTTAACAGCACGAACACGTGCCCTTGCTCAAGGTTGTAAACCTCTACGATACTCGCGTCCAGACCAATCGCCTCATACAGGCTCGCCAGCAGTATAGAAAAATCATCGCAGTCCCCTCCCATATTATTCCATGTTTCCAGGGGGTCTGCTACGTATTCATCCTTTCTCGGGTCCGAAATGTAATATATCCTGTTAGAAACCTCGTTGTATATCCCGAACACCTTCGTGGCAGGTGCGTTAGGAGCTGTGTATTTCACGACCGATTTAATCGCGATGTTCCGGACGGAGGTGGTGTTGAACCTGGAGGAAAACAGTTCATTCTCCTCCATAGTGACGTTCCATAAACACCTCCAGTTCTTCCGGAAGGAAATCGGTTCCTTGCAGTAGCAGGAGTTTTCAACCACGTAAGCGACCTCCCCCTTCCCCGTGCACAGCCTTTCGCACCGCTCCTCTTTGGAAAGGCTCGCCTCTACCAGAATGTCCTCTATGTATTTCAGTTCCCAGGCCAAACCCACGAGAAGCACGATTATTATGAGAACGAGTATTACCTTCTGAGGATCCATATTAATATTTGAACGAGTTTTATAAAAAA
>JAGMCY010000015.1 GCA_023128965.1 Candidatus Aenigmatarchaeota archaeon
AGGGGAGGCGAAATACAAAGAGTATGAGATAAACGTGATTGATTTGCCTGGAACCTACAGTCTGACCGCCTATTCCATTGAAGAGCTCATAGCAAGGAATTTTGTTGTGGACGAGCATCCTGATGTTGTTGTTCATATAGTTGATTCCACCAATCTTGAGAGGAACCTTTACCTGGCGATCCAGCTGATTGAACTCGGAGCCAATGTTATCGTCGCTCTTAACATGACGGATCTCGCAAAAAAACAGGGAATAAAAATAGACGAGAAAAAGATATCGCATTTTCTTGGCGTGCCTGCTGTCAAGATCCAGGCAAACAAAAAGATCGGGATTGATGAATTAATGGAAGAGGTGGTTTCCTCTGCGGGAAAAAAGAGATTGAAAGAACCACCTCTTAGATACGGGACCGAGCTTGAAGACCATATAACCAAACTCGAGAAACTGATCAAGGAAAAAATAAAAGTTCCTGAAAAATATGATCCCAAATGGATAGCCATCAAATTACTTGAAAACGATAATGAAGTGATCAACAAGGTCAGAGGAATAAAAAACGGGGATTTCGTTCTGGAAGAAGCAGAGAAAAACAGGGAACATTTGCAAGGAGTGTTTGGGGAAAGTGTTGACGATGCGTTTGCAGACGCGCGGTATGGTTTTATCTCTGGGATGGTTAAAGAATCTGTTGAAAAAGAAGCGTTTGAAAGGATAAACATATCTGATAAAATAGACAAGGTTGTGATCAATAGGGTTCTTGGTATACCAATATTCTTGATACTGATGTTCATTGTATTCCAATTGACCTTTGAGATCGCAACTCCGTTGGCCGATGTTGTAGATATGTTTTTTGGTGAGATCCTCTCTGGATTTGTTTTAGGAGTTCTCGAAACCGCTAATGCTCCTCTATGGCTGATTTCATTAGTGGTTGACGGTGTGATAGCAGGGGTTGGCTCAGTCCTGGTCTTTGTTCCCTTCATCTTCATGCTCTTCCTTATAATCGCAATACTGGAGGATAGCGGATACATGGCAAGGGCGGCATTCGTGATGGACAGGATCATGCACAAGATAGGCTTGCATGGCAAATCTTTCATTCCCATGATATTAGGTTTTGGGTGTAATGTTCCTGCTATTATGGCAACAAGGGTTCTCGAAAGCCGGAAGGACAGGATTTTGACGATCCTTATCAACCCATTCATGTCCTGCGGGGCGAGGTTGCCTGTATACGTCTTGTTCGCGGCAGCGTTCTTCCCGATAAACGGGAATCTTGTTGTCTTTTCCTTGTATATACTTGGAATAGTTATCGCTATTATAATGGGCTTTATTCTCAAGAGTATATTTTTCAAGGGTCTGTCTTCGCCCTTTGTTATGGAACTCCCTCCCTACAGATTGCCAACCATAAAAGGCGCTTTAATCCACATGTGGGAAAGAGGGTGGTTGTTCATCAAAAAGGCAGGAACGATTATTTTCGCGGCGGTTATCTTAATATGGTTCTTGGCTTCCGTTCCCATTGGGGTTGAGTATGGAAGTGAGGAAAGCGCGGTCGGGATGATTGGAAAAGCGATCTCCCCTGTTTTCGCACCTTTAGGTTTCGGGAACTGGCAGAGCAGCGTTGCGCTTGCATTCGGACTTGTCGCGAAAGAGGTTGTTGTCGGAACATTCGGAGTTTTGTATGGGGTTGAGGATGTTGAAAGCGAGGCGGGGGAAGCAGGACTCGTAGCGAATCTACAGGGAGCTTTCACCCCCTTGAGCGCTTATGCGTTCTTGGTTTTCGTTCTGCTCTATGTTCCCTGCATGGCTGTGATTGCAGTCATAAAGAGGGAAATAGGCTGGAAATGGGCGATTTTCACCGCAATTTACACAACAGGAGTTGCATGGGTTGGAGCGTTCATAGTTTACCAAGGCGGATTGCTATTGGGATTTGTTTAATCGAGTATACTTTTTTGCGATTCTTTAAAAAGCAATTCACCGAAGAAGATTATTGTAAATCTTGTTATTACAAAGACATTTGCTCTCTAAAGCAGAACAATAGAGAGCATAATCAGAATACCAAGTACAAAAGTGATGAGCTGGAGTAAAGACTTCTTTGTTTCGTAAGATCCCTTGTGGAGTTCTGGTATTAGATCCGTGGAAGCGACGTAAATGAAACCTCCCGCCGCGAAGGGGAGGAGGAAGAGGGTTAAATTCTCCACAAAAATGCTCAGTGAGAGAGCCACCACAGTTCCAACAACAGCGGTGAGGGCTGTCAAAAAGTTCAGAAATAACGCTTTCCTCTTCTTGAAGCCTCCGTGAACTAGTACCCCGAAATCTCCTATCTCCTGGGGTATTTCGTGCAGTATTACAGCGAGTGTTGTGGTAAGACCCAAAGGTATGCTCACAAGATAGCTTCCGGCTATTATGAGACCATCTATGAAGTTATGAACGCCGTCCCCGACCAAGTTCATGTAGGCAAAGGGGTGAGGATGTTTCTCTGAAGTGGGTATGTGACAGTGCCTCCAATGTATAAGCTTCTCAAGTATGAAAAACGTTATTATCCCTGACAGGACTGAAAGAGAGACGGAAACGTTAAAGCCGAATCTTTCGACTGCTTCCGGCAGAAGGTGTATGAAAGCTCCGCCAAGCAGACCGCCCGCAGCGAAGCTTACAAGGTAGAGGAGAATCTTTCCTAGCTTTTCTTCTTTTAAGGAAAATGTTAAAATACCAACAAAAGCGATTAAGCTGACTATTGCAACGCTCACAAGACTGTAAACCCAAACCTCGAGCATATTATCAATAAGTCCCGTTAATTAATAAATGTGACGATAAGACTCAATTTATAAATATTAAAATGAATTTTTAATATAATTTTCAAACTGAATTTAGAGGGGGGTGTTTTAATGACGAAACGTCTGGATTTTCTGAAAGGGGTAATAGATAATTTAAAGAAGGAGAACTTGTTCACCACTCTGCCTGTTCTCAGCTCACAGCAACAGGCAAGGGTAACGATAAACGGGAAAGACGTGCTCACGCTTTGCACAAACAACTACCTTGGTTTTGCCAACCATCCCAGGCTTGTCGAAGCCGCGAAGAAGGCAATGGATAAGTGGGGTTTCGGAACTGGCGCGGTCCGCCAGATAGCAGGAACCATGGAAATACACAACGAGGCGGAGGAGGCGCTTGCAAAGTTCAAGCATACGGAATCATCGCTCATTTTCGTTGCAGGGATAGCGGCTAACAGGGGGACGATTCAATCTCTCATGGGACCTGAGGATGCTATAATAAGCGATGAGCTGAACCACGGGAGCATAATAGACGGCGTTCGCCTGACGAAATCCGAGAGGAAGATTTTCCCGCATCTCGATATGGGGGGCCTGGAGAAGGCTTTGAAGGAAACGCAGGGAGCGAAGAAAAGGCTTGTGGTTACGGACGGCGTGTTCAGCATG
>JAGMCY010000150.1 GCA_023128965.1 Candidatus Aenigmatarchaeota archaeon
CCTCCCCACATCAAGACCAACCCTTTCTAAGGATTCTCTGGAATAAGAAACGGGGAACATTATGAACAGATCTATCTCCTTTTTATCAGTGAGCCATGTATCGCGAATGAACGAGCCGGCGATGGTTTTCTCCAGGCCAAGAGGTTTTATCACGTTCTCGGTCACGCCAATAACCTTTTCCAAAACGCCTAACAGTTCCTCCCTTTCGCCCTCGCTGGGCGTTATCCTTTTCAGGACTTTTTTCAGAACATTTTCCATAGTAAGTTATTTATTTCGTTCCAATTAAAATAAAGTGTCAAAAACGTGATTTCTATGCCATCCGAAAACCCGATACTAAACATTTTCATTGACACGAGAAAGCCAATAACTGAAATATGTTCAAGAAAACTAGTGATATCTCAAGAAAATGAAAGACTGAGGGATGTTTTGAATTTAATGCTTGCCAAGGGGTTCAGAAAGATACCGATTGTTGACAAACCAAGACATCTGAAGGGGATTGTGACTTCGATTGACATTCTTGATCTCCTCGGAGGCGGGGAGAAATACAAAATCTTCAAGAAGAACAAGAAGAGCATGGATTTGCGCGTGGAAAAATTCATGACGAGGCACGTGAGAACGATAAACTTCAAAACAAACATAAAGAAATCGATTGAGATTTTCAAAAGAGAAGGTTTCGGGCTTTGTCCTGTTGCGGACTCCAAAAAAATCCTAGGGGTGATTTCAGATCAGGACTTCGTTAAGCAGGTAAACAAAACATTGGGAATCAAGGTATACGAGGTAATGGTGGAGAGACCAATCATCGCTAAAAAAGGGTACAGCGTATATGACACCGCGAAGATGATGTGCAGGGGCGGATTCAGGAGGCTTCCTGTAGTCGAGGATGATATTCTCTTGGGAATTATGACACCAACCGATATTCTGCTTTATCTCCATAAAAACGGGATTGAGGACAACCTGGTTCTGGATAGAACGCGGATAGAAAAAGTGATGAATAGGGAGCCTGTTACCATCCGGGAAGACACGGATTTGTTATCAGCGATCAACGTCATGAAGAGAGAAAATGTGGGAGGATTGCCCGTTGTTGAGGATGACGAGCTTGCGGGAATAATAACAGAGAGGGACATACTGGAAGTATTGATATGAGAAAAAAGCAAAGGATAAACGAAGAAGAGATAATCCGAATGGTAAGGGATTTGGAGGGAAAACTGGTTATAGTCGAAGGTAAAAACGATAAAAAAGCTTTAAAAAGCCTTGGCGTGAAAAATATTATTGCGATCAATGGAAGGCCGCTCTACGAGGTGGCGGAGGTCGCGTCAAAATCGAAAAGGGAAATTGTCATATTGACGGATTTTGATAGAAAGGGCAGGGAGATCGAAAAGCGATTGAAAACCCTGCTCCAGAGACACAAAAAACATCCCAATTCAAAATTAAGGGGAAAGATAATGTCTTTAGGAAAGAATAAAATTGAGGATTTCGGGAATTTGAATAGCCCGAGCCCTCATTCGTTTAAGGAGGTTGATATTCATGTCAAAATTAGCGCCGACTTCAATAAAATACGTGATAAAGGCGGAAATAGACGCAAAAGGAGTAATAGAGAAACCTGATGTTATAGGGGCGATATTTGGGCAGACAGAAGGTCTGCTCGGAACTGATCTCGATTTAAGGGAGCTTCAAAGAACAGGAAGGATAGGAAGGATTGAAGTTCATATAAAATCCGAAAAGGGGAAATCACACGGCGAGGTTATCATCCCTTCTTCTCTTGATTCAGCAGAAACCGCTTTAATAGCAGCCACACTGGAGACTATCGAAAGAGTGGGTCCGTGTTTAGCAAAGATAACACTCAAATCGGTTGAGGACACAAGGGAGCTGAAGAGGAAGTTCGTGGTGGACAAGGCAAAGACCATTTTGAAGGATTTGTTGGATAATGGGATACAAGACACGTCAAAGATAGCAGAGGAGATAAAAGAGGAGATCAAAACGTACGAAATAACGACTTATCACGGTCTTCCATGCGGCCCGAATCTACTGGATTCAGATGAGATAATCGTAGTGGAGGGAAGAGCGGACGTTATAAACCTTGTGAAATACGGGATCAAGAATGTAATAGCAATGGAAGGGAGTTCAATCCCCCAGCACATAGTCAATTTGTCGAAGGAGAAAATAACCACGGCCTTCGTTGACGGTGACAGGGGAGGGAGTCTTAACCTGAAAAGCCTAATGGAGACAACGGATTTGGATTACGTTGCTACCGCTCCCGAAGGGAAGGAAGTTGAAGAGCTTTCGAAAAAAGAGGTTTTCAAAGCCCTAAGGGAAAAGATATCACCATCCCGGTTCAAATTGGGGAAGTACAGCAATATAGAAAAAAGGGAAATAGCTAGAAAGGAACCGCCTAAAAGGGAGTTAAGGGAAAGACCAGAAAGGCCAACAAAGGGATTCACTAGGCCGAAAGTCACAAAGGTCACAGAAGATCAGAAAAAAATATTCAAGAAAACGCTTGATGATCTCATAGGAACACGAGCTGCTTGTATTTTTGATTCAACATTCAACCTTTTGGGCAAGGTTCCTGTAAAGGAGTTGCAAAACACGTTGAAAACTGTTGACAATCCCTATGCAGTGATATTTGACGGAAAGGTTGACTACGTACTGGATATGATAGCAAGGAAGAAGGGCATAAAGTTTTTGGTTGGGATGGAAAAGGAAAACATAAGATCCCCCATCAACATCCTATCAAAGCAGGACATCACATAAATTAATATAACTACAAAGCCAATTATTCAACAGACAAAAGATTAGGTGAGAGGATGGAAGATTTGCTGAAAAAGCTCGTTGAATGCCCTTCGATTTCAGGTTATGAAAAGAACATCAGAGATCTGATATCCAAGGAGATCAGACCCCATGTTGATGAAGTGAAGGTTGATAAAATCGGGAATCTTATATGCAGGAAGGGTTCTGGTTCTCCAAAGATCATGTTGGCAGCACACATGGATGAAGTGGGTTTGATGGTGAAATATATAGACGAGAAGGGTTTCATAAGGTTCGAGCCTGTTGGTGGATGGGACCCTAAAATTTTACTCGCCAGAAAGTTCGAAATACATGGTTCAAAGGGTCCTCTCGTAGCGGTGATAGGATCAAAACCGATTCACCTGCAGGAGAGAGAAGAGGAAAAGAAGCCCGTGAAGATAAAAGAGATGTTCATTGATATAGGAGCGAAAAACAGAAAAGAAGCCGAAAGGATGGGTGTTAATGTAGGGGATTTCATCACGAACCACGGAGAATTCAACAAAATTGGCGGTTCCAAGGTGACGGGATACGGATTTGATGACCGTGTTGGTTGCTTGGAACTGATAGAGGTCATGAAAAATCTCAAAAATTTCAAGGGAACGGTTTATGCCGTGGGAACCGTGAAGGAGGAGATAGGGTTGGTTGGGATAAGGGGTTCAGCATTCGGCTTAAATCCCGACATTGTGATAGCCATTGACGTCACGACAAGCGGTGACACGCCTGAATTGAAGCCGCATGAAGCCATAGCAAGAATAAGTGAAGGTCCCACGCTCGTAATCAAAGACGCGATAAGCATAGTTCAGAATGAAATAAAGAAATGGGTTCAGGACGTTGCTAAGAAAAACAAGATAAAATTGCAGTTTGACATCCTTTCACATGGTGCAACCGATGCCTCTATAACCCCAATGATAAGGGAGGGCATACCATCACTTTCAATACTAACGCCTTCACGTTACTTACACACACCCGTTGAGATTGTGGATATGAATGACGTGAAGAATTCTGCAAAACTCGTCACAGAGCTCGTGAAAACAGCGTACAAACATTTCTAACTTCACATTATATTCACGTTTCCACGTATTGGTATTACCTCTAGTTCACCCCTGTACAACTGGACATTCCCTATGATATTAATTTCGTTCCCATTACTTATTTCACTCACGTTCACGTTATTGATCTCGAGAAATTCCAGTATATCCTCCCAGATCACGACCTTCACCTTTCCTGTATCATCTTTAAGATCGAAAAATACATGACCCTTGCTCCTGAACATTCCCGTTATCTCACCCGTCACATTCACGGTTTTTCCTGTGAATGACCTATCAATATCGCCTATATTCACGTGAAATGATAAATTTTGACTGG
The DNA here is from genome assembly GCA_023128965.1 of Candidatus Aenigmatarchaeota archaeon. Classification (GTDB taxonomy): domain Archaea; phylum Aenigmatarchaeota; class Aenigmatarchaeia; order QMZP01; family QMZT01; genus JAZGEG01. The sequence goes on from JAGMCY010000150.1 coordinate 4,147, forward strand.
TGATAATATACAAAAGAACAAGGCTTACAGACACCCCAATAACGGATATCTTCACCAAAATATTCTCATTCATTTTCACGACCCAATTTAAATACAGCCAAATCGCTATATATAGGACCCTTTTTTGTCAGCATACTCAACTTCAACTTCACTTCATTCACGTTCATTTCACCTACGTTCACGTTTTTTGATTCATCCATGAATTTAAGCAAGATATCCTTGTTTTTACTTGACTTGACCCTTCCTATTGTCAAATGAGGGGAAAAATTCTTCTTGCCCACTTTCACAAAATCGTTCACCTTTTTCATTATCTTCACCAATTCATCTTCACCTTTATTTAAACCCAACCACAGTGTCCTTATGTAGGGAGGACTTCCGAAATAGCCAACACCATTGATACTTATTTTGAATTCACCCTCATTTTTCAAGCATTCTTCCAGAGATTTCTTTATTCCCTTAACTTCATTTTCATTCACATCACCAAGAAATTTTACCGTGAAATGAAGGTTTTCAGACCCAACCAACTTTGTATCTATGTCCATATCTTTTAATTGTTTCTGTATTTTCACTACTTTGTTTACTAGTTTCTTGTCGATATCAATCGATATAAAACATCTCATAAAAGGTATTGTGAAGATGTATATATAAAATTTTCATTTCACATCAACTTCACAAAAATATTTAAATACTTTCCTAATTATATGAAATTATGAACTCGGATATGAATTTAAGTGAAAAGTACATGAACATGTTCAGCTGGAAAGAGAACCCGTTCAGCTTCAAGATACTGCCCGATCTTTTTGTCGGTTACCTGAAGGAGATGGAGAGGATATCCACCAGTATACAAAATAAAGATAAATTCTTCCTGTTGGTCGGTCCCACGGGTTCAGGGAAGACAACACTCATGAAGTTTCTGACGAAAAAATTCGATAAAGAGAAAATGATCTTTTACCTTTCCAAACCTCCGGGTAAACCTGAAGACTGGGTGAAGATATTCACGAACTTCATAGGATTCGGAATATTAGAAAGATTATTTTCACGCAGAACCCCCGATATATACAACCTCAGTGAATGGGTGAACAAGAAAATGAAGAACAAGGACATGGTTTTGCTCGTTGATGAAAGCCACGAAGCCAGCATAGAAACGCTGGAATGGTTAAGAACATTAACGGATCAGATAGACAATCTTTCGATTGTCATCGCAGGCCTGCCAACGCTGGAGTCAATCCTTAGGGACAACCTCGAAACGTTCACGAGGAGGGTTAACATAAGGGTGGAGCTCGCGAACCTGACAAAATCGGAAACCAGAGAACTCATAAAAAGGAGGATAGAGTGGGCAGGAGGAGAAGACATAAAGCCATTCACATCAGAAACGATTGAACACATATACGAAAAGACAGGCGGATTTCCAAGAGAAGTGATAAGGATATGCAGCGATCTCGTGCAGAAGGCTATCGAAAACCACATATCAACCATAGACATGAATTTCCTCGAGGATTCCGAGGTCACCGCACCCAAAAGAATCCATTTGGGTTCAATGAATGCTCTGCCTTCAAAACAGAGAAATATACTCGAAATACTGGGGAAACACGGAGAGCTAACGCCTGCGGAAATCGTGGAGAAAATGGATTTAGATGCTTACAAAAGCAGGGATAACGCGATAAGGTCCATCAACAACATACTCAAAAGGCTTGTAAAGGAAGGGATGTTGATAAGGAAAAGGAGAGGGAAAAGCTACCAATACGCGGTATCCGATAAGATAACGACATTGATGGTTAATGCATAAATTTTTAAATACTTCATTTTCATAATATACACATGTCATTATCAAGGAGAGGGTTTTTATGGAAGAAAGAATAAGAAGCAGGGACCTTATGGGTAAGATTTTAGTTTCAGAGGAAAGCGGAAAGAAATTCGGAGTGGTCGGAGACCTTGACTATATTGTAGAATCAGGCGAGCTCGTAAACCTTGTTCTGGTGCAACCAACAAAGCACACGAATGAACTAAACTTGCAGGAAGACGACAAGGGAAGGGTTCTAGTTCCGTTCTCTGCGGTGAAATCTGTAGGAGATTTCGTCATAGTAACTGAAAAAGACATAATCTAAGTTCGCATTTCTCCTATTTCTGCTTTTGATAGGTATATAAATTTGACCCCGTCAATATAGTAATTATGACAAGGAAAAACTACTACAAAAACACGGTAAAAAACGTTATACGGATCCTCAATTTACTCAAAAAATCAGGACAAGATGGCGAACTCGTCACCATCTCGAAAATCTCGAAACTGACAGGTCTTCACAAATGGACCGTTTCTCGAACGATAGATTTGTATATGTCCCCCTATGTCGAAATAATGATTCCAGAAGGTTTTGAGGATGTTGGTTTGAAAATAAAATTCGTGAAACTGAAGGACCCGGATATAAAAAAGGAACAGGTTTTGAGATTCCTGAAACTGCGAAGTCTCACTTTTTAATCCCTCACACCCTCGGTTATCAGTCTGAATACAGCCTCGCCTTCCGGAAGACTTGGAGAATCAATGAGTTTCGCTATTCTTTTATCACCTTTGGATCTCCTGAGGTACACGCGGAACGTCGCCTGATGCCCCAGTATGTGACCTCCTATTGGAACTGTAGGATCACCAAACAAAACGTCAGGCCTTGCCATGACCTGGTTGGTTACATAAATCGCCAAATTGTAGACATCAGCGATTCTCTGCAAATAATGGAGGTGTCTGTTGAGTTTTTGCTGCCGGTTAGCGAGGGTCCCCCTTCCCGTGTAATCCGACCTGAAGGATGATGTTAATGAATCGACCACTAACAATTTCACGTTTCCCCTTTTTATGACTTCCTCAGCCTTTTCGGCTAGAATGACCTGATGATCAGAATTGTAAGCCCTAGCAACGAATATATTTTTCATAGCCTTCTCTGGGTCGATGCCAAGGGCCTCTGCCATATGCCTTACTCTTTCCGGCCTGAATGTCTGCTCCGTGTCTATGAATATCGCCTTTCCCCCCAAACCCCCCTTTTCTTTTGGGAGCTGGACAGAAACAGCGAGTTGATGAGCGAGCTGTGATTTACCTGAACCAAAAGCACCATGCATTTCGGTTATAGCCTGCGTCTCGATCCCTCCGCCAAGAAGACCGTCCAATGTTTTTGAACATGTGGTTATCCTGCCTATTTTTTCCCTTTTTTCCAAAACATCCTTTGCGGTTTCGAAACCCATCTTGAGTTTCTGCCTGGCCGCTGCTATGATTTTGTTCGCTGTCTCCACGCCTATCCCCGTCGCCGCAGAAAGTTCACCGGCTGAGGAGGCCGCGATGCTCATGAGGTTGTCATAGCCGGCTTCTTTCATTTTTTCCAGTGTTTTATCACCGACACCCGGAAGTTCTTCGATACCCTTTGTCATATAAATCCCCTTAGCATTAATATTTCACTTTAATATTTTAATCTTTAATCCCCCTTATCCTTCGAAGTAGTTTTTCGGCTTCCCCTTTCGGATCAACACTTTCGATTTCATTCGCGATAAATTCCATCCTTTCCGTGAACTGGTTTTTCTTGACCCTGCCCCTGATTATGAATTCCTCCCCAAGATGCAAATTTTCATATACATTTAACTGGTCACCGGAAGCGACCTTTTTCAACTCTTCCGTGTCCTTGCCGAAAACCTTCTCTGCGAGATCTCTGAAGAAGACCACACGTATGTTCCCAGAACCATCATCTATCACACCCGAAAGCACGAGGTTGTATTTCGGTTCGACGTTACCATGATCTTTACATTTCCACACATCCTCTTCCTTTCCCAATCGTGATTCACATGTTGGACATACCTCGAAAAACGGATTCCTCCTGTAAACCTGGACCAGTGAAGCCCTCACCTTGCTGTATTCCCCTTCCCTCAGATCACGTATGTTCTTTACATTCACTGTATCGAAATCCCCCCCTATATCCTTAATTTCGGGTATCTGCGTATCCGATTTCTCCAGTTTTCCCATTCTTCCGAGCCTTATTTCACTGTTTCCCCTGTTGTCTTCCTTCACATACCCCCCTGTGACCTTCACAACATCCCCTTCTTTCACGTCCAGTTCCTTGAGTAATTCTATCTCACCGTTCCACAGAGAAAGCCTTACAACCCCGGTGTCGTCCCCAAGCGTGATGTTCACCACACTCCCCGTTTTCCCTCCCCTTTCGAAATCCCTTTTATCCGATATGTTCACGATCCTGCCTGCTATGTCAACCGATCTCATCCCAGGGATAACATTCTTGACCTTGAGCCTTCGTTTTGCGGGTTCCTTGAGAAGGTTTACGCCGAGCTCTTTTCCGACTATGTAAGCCGCCCCTTCAGGCGAGACCAGGCCTGAGAGCTCGATCTGCTTTTCCCCGATCTTCTGGTTCACCTCGTCTTCCGAGAGTTTGGAAACCTTTGATATCTCCTTAACGATCTCCTTAAGAGAAAACATGCCAAAACCTTTGAACTTTGAATAAAGATTGAAAATTAGTTATAAAAGTTTATGTTTAAACCATTAGTCGATAACCTTGAGTCCGGTGTACGATTCCGTAACCTTCTTTGCCGTTTTAGCTTTCGTCTTGTATGGAGGAACATCCTTCTCAACCCATTCCATGACTATCGGTGGCTCTTTGTGGTAGAGGTTGATCAGTTTCCCGACTTCATCGAAATTGGTCACGCCGAATTTCTTCATCCACTTCAGAATACTCGCGCGCGTTTTCAGCTCTTTTACTATCTCATCATACGTCACGCCCTTGTCAAACGCTATTTTCTTCAAGAGATAGGATTCCTCCAGATTCTCAGAAAATGTGTCCGTCGAGGGGGTCCAGTCAAATATCTTTATGTTGTGTGCCGTCCCTGATTTGGGGTCTATGGATTCTATCTCATCTATCTCTTTCACCCTCCTTGCAGATTTACCCCTTTCCCTTGCATGGACCATTACCACGACGAGGTCAAGGGTTTCGATAAGCGTAGGCGAAAGCTCAATCGGGGGCGTTTCGAGTCGTTTGATAACATCTTCTATAGATCCCGCGTGTATGGTTCCTAAAGATGAATGACCGCTTGCCATTCCCTGGAACATAACGTACGCTTCCTCTCCCCTCACCTCGCCTACTATCACGTAATCCGGGTTCTGTCTGAACGATTCCTTGAGCAATTCGAATAACGTGACCTCACCGTATCTTTTGCCTCCAATTTCAGGAACGCCAAAACCAATCCTCGACACGCTTGGTATCCAGTTCTCATGGGGGAGATTGAGTTCGCGTGTATCCTCGATCGAGACTATCTTGTCTTCGGGCGGGATGAACATGCTCATGACGTTCAAAAATGTCGTCTTGCCCGTAGAAACCCCCCCGCATATGAGCGTTGAAGTTCTTGCTTCTACCATCAACCAAAGGTATGCCATCAGATTTGGGGAAGCGGTATTGAAATTCAAGACATCGATCGGTGAGAACGGTTCCACGCGAAATTTACGGATGGAAAACGTCGGGCCTTTTGTGGTGACGTCTTTCGCAAGCGTAGCCTGCACCCTCGAGCCGTCCGGGAGCGAACCGTCAAGCAAAGGTTTCGCGTAGGATATGTATCTCCCACAACGTTCGGCAAGCTTTATCACAAAATTGTTCAGATACCCGCTGTCCTTGAACATTATGTCGGTTTCGACAGACCCGAATTTTCTGTGGACCACAAAAATTGGAATACCCAATCCCGGACAGCCTATATCCTCTATGTAGGGGTCGTGTAACAAACCCTCGATCTCATTGAAACCCACGAAATCCCTGTAAATGAAATAAGTTATCTTGACATATGTTTCTGTGTGCAATATCAAATTCTCATCCTCCAGTATTTTCTGCAGTTTTTCCTGTATGTATTCGAAAACCTTACCCTTTGCTCTAACAGCTGATAATTCAACATCTATTATCTCGAGCAAATCCTTCTTGATGGTTTCGAGGACATCCCTTTCCTTTTTTGAAAGATCCGGTTCTATCACACGGTAAACCAGACTTTTTTTCTCAGGGTTCCATTTTATATGGGCATAAACGAAGGGCTCTAGAAGTGGATACTTGATATCGATTTTTGTCGGTTTTTTAAGCGAAGGGAAGATTATGAGATGTTTGGGTTCTTTGATTTTGACGGTTGGATATTTTACCTTGCCGATCTCCCTGATCCTGTCTATCTTCTTCCTTAATGCCCCCTTCAAACCCATTTCAAACACCATTATCTTTTCTTTTTAACTATCTTTCTATGCCTGGCGCACGCGGGACATGCATAAATTTTCGTTGAGGATAATGAAAAGCTTCCCCTTCCGAGTTCCCTCCTGAGAGAAGGATCTGATATTGAGAAACCTCTGTACACAGCGAAGGTTTTGTACTTCGGAACCCTCTTTCCACAGAAACCACACGTAACCAAGGTTTCCTTCCCCCTGCTCTTCGTATGATGCCAACCCCTTTTATAAAGCCGTTTTCCAGTCATCCGTCTCACAAATACAATTTATATTTGGATGAGTTTCTATATAAGAAAAATCAATTTAAATATCAGTACATCATACCTATATGAGTGGTTGAGATGAAGGAAAAAATGAAAAAATTAAATGACTTCGAGTGGTATCTGCCCAAGGGCGTCCGGGAAAAAATGAATGTCGGAGCCAAGATAATAGCTAACAAGATAATTGTTGACCAGGTTGAAGATGCAGCTGTAGAGCAGTTAACGAATGTGGCTTGCTTACCTGGTATTATAGAACCAGTTGTAGGGCTCGCAGATATGCACTGGGGTTATGGTTTGCCAATGGGATCTGTCATGGCATTTGATCCCGAGGAGGGAGTTATAAGTAGCGGATGTACGGGATTTGATATCAATTGCGGTGTCAATTCAATAAGAACCAATCTAACTTATGATGAAGTTAAAGATAAACTAAAAGAACTTGTTCCTGCTTTATTTAGTGCTATTCCATGCGGTGTTGGTTCCAAAGGAAAACTTAAATTAACGCCAGAGCAATTAAATGAGGTTTTAACTAAGGGTGTGAATTGGGCTGTAGAAAATGGTTATGGAACGAAGGACGATATTGAGCATACAGAGGAAAGGGGATGCATGGAAGGGGCTGATCCAAACAAAGTTTCTGATTTAGCAAAGAAAAGGGGGTTGCAACAACTCGGAACACTCGGGGCCGGAAATCATTTTCTTGAGATACAAAAGGTTTCGGATATATTTGACAAAGAGTTTGCAAAAAAACTTGGCATTAATGATGTTAATCAGGTTTTGATAATGCTTCATTGTGGCTCCCGGGGTCTCGGCCACCAAGTTGCTTCTGATTACTTAAAAATACATGAGCAGGCAGTTAAAAAATATAATATTTGGTTACCAGACAAACAACTGGTCGGGGCACCGGCCAATTCAAAAGAAGGACAAGATTATTTTGCGGCTATGAAATGTGCAGTTAACTACTCTTTTACAAATAGACTGGTGATGACACAGTGGATAAGGGAAACCTTTGAAAGGGTTTTTAGGAAGGATTGGGAGAGTATGGATATGCATGCCATCTATGCTATTGCTCATAATATTACAAAAAAAGAAGAGCACACAATTGATGGTAAAAAGAAAGAAATATATGTAACACGTAAAGGTGCTACGAGGGCCTTTCCTGATATCCCTGCATTAATTGCGGGAACAATGGGAACTGCCTCTTACATATGCAAGGGAACAGAGGTTGCAATGCAAAAAACATTTGGCTCAACTGTTCATGGTGCAGGCAGAGCGATGTCAAGGCACGCAGCCATCCGAAAATTTTGGGGCGGGAAAGTCAAGGAAGACCTCGCGAATAAGGGGATTGTTGCCCAGTCAACTCACCCTAAGGTTCTTGCAGAAGAAGCCCCGGGCGCGTACAAAAACGTGGATGACGTGATAGAGAGTGTTCACGGAGCAGGGATTTCACTTAAGGTCGTTCGTGTAGTTCCTATCGGATGCTGCAAAGGATAAAAGCGAAAGAATTTATATGTCCAGACTGACAGTCACCTTATACCCTTTCTCTCTCTTTTCGAGGTTGAATTTGTAGTAAGTGACGGCCTTCACGAGCGTTCCTCCTTTTTTCGGGTCCGCTTCTTCCCCGTGACATACAATTTTCAAATGCATATTCCCGATTTCTTTCACCTCGAACTTCGAAAGAAAAAGATTATCCACGTCGACGACTTCTATGAGCTTCTGAAGCCAGTTGAACATGAGGTCCTTCGTATCCTCCCCTGAGACCTTGATCTCTTTTTCAATTTTAGGTTCGATCTTTTCAATTTGGCATATCACGCTGAAGAGCGCATAGGCTGCATTTTCAAACAATTCGTCCAAACCCTTCCCGTATGCCTCGAAAACCACATCTGAGGTCAGGTCATCGATGAACCTGTATTTCATAAAAAAGTATTAGTATTACCCAAAATAAAAGTTAACGAGGGAATTGGGAGATCAGAAAGCCCTGAACCCCAAACCCTGTATGTCATACCTGCCTACCATATCCTGAGCTCCCCTGCACTGCAATGACTGGACTATAACCTGCTCCAATGTATCATCTGTTGCCAGTGTCACGGTTTTTATGTCCTGGTAAGATATGTTCATGGATTCGAACTTGGTCGAGGTTATCGATTGGTTCTGATACAAGAGTCTCACGGCAAAACCACTAAGAGGAACGTCGCCTGTATTGAACAGGGCAAGCGTTAGTTGATTGCTCGCGTTTTCGAAATACGCCCTCTGTATGAGAAGCTGAGCTCTTGCACAGAACTGAAGTTCTGAACGGCTCTGAGTTACGAATTGCGTGGCCCAACCAGCTAGAATCCCTGCCACGATCATGGTGAATGCTATCAACATTATGACCGCAATCAGGGGAGATATACCCTTTCTCATCATTAAATCACTCCTTTGTTATAGTCAAGGTTTCGGCTGAAAATGTCGGGCATGCTTTATTCAGGATTTTTATCTGATCAGCTGTGTTTCCGAGATTCGAATGAAAACCGCCGGCTATGTCTATTATTATAACAGCAGATCTTTGCTCTCCCAGCGGATTCGTTTCGGTTATATTAGGGCTTATCCTTAACTTGGGGTCAGTTGAATTGTAAACGTAAACATCTGTCCCGTTTAACACCTGTACGCTGAACCCGTACAACCCAACACTCCCAAGGTTCGTCAACACCAGCGTGATTTCGTTTGCGGACGAGCGGAAGGTTGCTGAATCAATCCTGTAATTCGTGCTGGTCACGCACGCGCTGCTCGCTTGGGTTGTTCTTGAACTCACCCAATGGGTTATCCACGAGGATATCATCACCCCAACCGAAACGCTTATTGCTATCAGCAAAACAGCGGCTATCACTGGAGATATCCCTTTCATGCCCATATATTATATATAAGTTTGGTTGGGTTAATATATATTTTTAAATAAAGCTTAGCTTTATTCATATGGGGGAATATGCGGGAAAAAATGGTTTTCTTTTTCGGGGAGAGGGGCAAAGAGAGCAAATACCTTTTGGGAGGAAAGGGAGCGAATCTAGGCGAAATGACGAGGATGGGGTTGCCCGTCCCGCCCGGCTTCACGATATCAACAAAGGTTTGTATGAATTTCATAAGGACAAAAAAATACCCTAAAAGACTGGAAAAAGAAATTAATTCAAACCTTGATAAGCTTGAAAGGAAAATAGGAAGGAAATTCGGCGATGAAAGGAACCCGTTGCTTTTGTCCGTAAGGTCAGGCGCCCCCGTCTCGATGCCCGGAATGATGGACACCATTTTAAATCTCGGTCTTAATGAGAAAACGGTAAAAGGCATTGAAAGAGAAAGCGGGGATTCGAGGTTCGTATGGGATTCCTACAGAAGGTTCATCCAGATGTTCGGAAATGTGGTTCTCGGGGTGGAGCATGAGAAATTCGAAAAAATCCTTGACAAACACAAAAAGGGCAGGAAGGATACAGATCTGAAACCTGAGGAATTGAAGAGGATAGTTGATGAGTATAAAAAACTCGTGAAAAAAGAAACGGGTAAAGATTTTTCTGGCAACCCAAAGAAACAACTGAAGATGTCGATAGACGCGGTATTCAGTTCCTGGGACAACAAGCGCGCGAGGATTTACAGGAAGATTCACGGCATACCGGATGATGTTGGGACCGCGGTTAATGTTCAAGCCATGGTTTTCGGGAATCTTGGATGGGATTCAGGGACAGGGGTCGGTTTCACGAGGAATCCTGCAACCGGCGAAAAAAAACCCTACGGAGAATACCTCATGAACGCACAGGGGGAAGACGTCGTCGCCGGGATAAGAACGCCAAAACCCATAGAAGAACTGAAAAAAGACCTCCCCAAGGTTTACAATGAACTCATAAAGGTCTACAAACTCCTTGACAGACATTACAAGGACATGCAGGATTTCGAGTTCACGATAGAGAAGGAAAGACTCTTCGTTCTCCAGACGAGGACAGGAAAACGAACGGCACAGGCTGCGGTGAAGATAGCAGTGGATTTGGTCAGGGGGAGACTGTTAACAAAGGAAGAGGCGATAATGAGGGTGGATCCTCAACAACTCGACCATCTGCTCCACAAACAGCTCGATCCCAAGGCAAAGGAAAAGGCGAAAGTGATAGCGAAAGGTTTGCCAGCTTCGCCCGGAGCAGGCGTGGGCATCGCCTCTTTCTCGGCTGACAGGGCGGAAGAACTCGCCTCCGAGGGAAAGAACGTGATACTCGTTAGGGCTGAAACATCTCCGGAAGACATAGGGGGCATGTCCGTCTCGAAAGGCATATTAACTGCGAGAGGTGGCATGACATGCATTGCTGGTGATAGCATGGTTTTAACAAATAAAGGCTTCCTCTTTGCCGAGCACGCATTCGAGCTGATAGAAGGTGGTGACAATATCCTCATATTATCCCATGATACAAAATCAGGTAGGTCAAAATGGAAACGTATAATCGCTGCGGGTAGGAGGCTCTCCGATGTTATTGAAGTATCTGTTTCCCAGACGGGGAGAGCAATGAAAAACACTATAAAAATAACACCAGACCACAAGATGCTCACCTTTAGAAACCGAAATTTGATAAAGAAACCCGTTTCATCCCTCCTCGAAAACAACGAATTCGTAACGATTGTGGACAAGATACCGTTTGTGAATCTGTCAAAACAAAATGAAAAATTGGCATATCTTGCTGGGGCCATCTTCACCGATGGGTACATAAACCTGAAGAAAACAAAGGGTTCTGTTACATTTACACAAAAAGAGACAGAAGAAAAAGCAGAGTTCATATCAACTGTCAGGAACTATTTTAATGAGGTTTTTAACAAAGATTTCAACATAATACGGACAAAGACATCAAACAGTTACATTGGGAATAGACTTTTACAGGGTGAAGCACTTGACATGATATGCACGAGTATGAGGCCGGCGGTTGTATTGACGCACATAAGCCAGAATATTGTACAATGGATATTGGGACTTGATGAAGAATCAACACTGAACTTCCTTGCCGGAGTTATAGACGGCGATGGTTCTTTAAGCAATGGCAGACTCCAGATATACGCTTCAAAGGAAAATGTGCAACAGGGAATTGTCGTGGCGTGCCTGAAATTGGGCATCGTGCCCCAGGTAACTTTCAACAGGAATATATACAACATCCAAATTGTGGAGAACGTAGAAAGGTTGCTAAGATACACAAAAAGGGTGAAAGGAAATGCCAATGGAAAGAAATACGGTAGCAAGTTGTTTTCCATCAAACAGCTTTTTGGTGATATAGCAGAAGATGTAAACTTCATGGGAAGGGTAAAAGAAGCAATAAAGAGAAACCTTTTGTTTGATTCAAAGAAGATAGCAAGAGACATACTACCATTGTGTAAGTCCACAGAAAAAGCCCAAGTTTCCAGTATACTGAATTCAGATCTACGTATGTACAGAGTAAGTAAGGTCGCTGATTTGGGCAAGGCATGGGTATACAACTTTGAGGTTGATTCCAAGAGTGAAATGGACAAAAACTTCGTTGTTTTCACAAAAATGTACACACCACTTCTAGTCTCAAATTCACATGCCGCAGTCGTTGCGAGGGGGATGGGCAAATGCTGCGTTGCTGGGTGCAACGACATAGCGATAAATGAGAAAAAGAGGATGTTCAGGGTTTCTGGTGTTACAGTTAAAGAAGGAGATTGGATTACCCTTGATGGAGGAACAGGAGAAGTTATAGTTGGTAAAATCTCCGTTGTAGACCCCGAACTGAAGGGGGAATTCAAAACCCTTATGAAATGGGTTGACGAATTCAGGAAGCTTGGTGTGAGAACGAATTCAGACACGCCAAATGACGCGAAAAGGTCAAGGGATTTCGGGGTGGAAGGCATCGGCTTAGCGAGAACGGAGCACATGTTTTTTGAAGGGGACAGGATAGATGCTGTCAGGGAGATGATACTGGCCGAGGATGAAAAGGGGAGGAGGAAGGCTTTGAAAAAACTCCTGCCGATGCAGATGAATGATTTCGTTCAGATATTCAGGGAGATGAACGGTCTGCCCGTTACCATACGCCTGCTTGACCCACCGTTACATGAATTTCTCCCCAAGGAAGACGATGAAATAAGGGAGCTGGCGAAGGACATGAAGATAACTTTTGAAGAACTCAAGGAAAATGTCGAGTCTTTGAGCGAATTCAACCCCATGCTCGGATTCAGAGGATGCAGATTAGGGGTTGTATACCCCGAGATAAGCGAGATGCAGGTGGAAGCGATAATAAGGGCTGCGATAAAGGTCAACAGGAACGGCGGGAGGGCTTTACCTGAGATAGAGATACCAGTTTTGGGCAGCATTGAAGAGGCGAAGGTGATGAGGGGAACCATTGACAAGGTTGCGAAGGGTTTGATCAGAAAATCAGGGGTTAACGTTAAATACAAAGTTGGAACAATGATAGAACTGCCAAGGGCATGCATGGTAGCGGGTAAGCTCGCGAAGGTTATGGATTTCTTCTCGTTCGGAACGAACGATTTAACACAGACTGTTTACGGTTTCTCTAGGGATGATGCAGGAAGTTTCATCCCGAAATACATAGAGAAAGGCGTCTTGAAGGAAGATCCTTTTCAGGTACTCGACAGAGAGGGTGTGGGCTCGCTAATGAAGATATGCGTTAAATCCATCAGGAAGGTAAACCCTGAAATGGAGATAGGGATTTGCGGTGAACACGGGGGCGAGCCAAATTCAGTCGAATTTTGCCATAAAATAGGACTAGACTATGTTTCCTGTTCCCCTTTCCGCGTTCCGATTGCTCGCCTTGCGGCAGCGCAGGCAAAGATAAAGCACGGATAACATAATAATGGAACGCACCTATCGAAAATATATATTCGAGCGAAGGAATATTTAAAAATCTTGTTAAACCATTATAATTGGAAATAAACGGGATTCGCATGAAAGTAAAAGACGTGATGAAAAAGCACGTGGTAACAGTAGATCCGAATATGAACATGTCAACCATTTCGAAGATACTGACCAACAACAGGATAGGGTCTGTCGTCATAGTGAACAAGGGGAAGCCAACAGGAATGATCACAACCAACGACATAGTCACATTGATAGCGAAAGACAAAGATCCGAAAAAGATAAAGGCGGGGAAGTTCTGGGAAAAAAAGAAAAGACCGTTTATGACAATTTCCCCGGATGAAAAAATATTCAGGGTCGCCAAGAAGATGTTAAAAACCGGTATCAAGAGATTCCCTGTCATTGAAGACGGTAAATTGAAAGGAATAATTTCAACAAAGGAAATAATTCTGGTCGCCCCAGAACTTTTGGAGATACTTTCCGAGAAACTGAAAGCAGGGATAGAAAGGGTTGCGAGACCGGAACAAATGATCTCAGGACTCTGCGAGAAGTGCGGGGAATATTCTGACGAGCTGAAGAACATTGAAGGAAGATGGCTCTGCCCGGACTGCAGGGATACCTGAAATGTTTAAACATTGGTTTAACCCTTATCGTTCTTTGTATAAACATATGTTTAAACATATATATTTTAGTGCATAACTCCAGATTTCTTTATGAAATTTCACCTAGTGTTAATTGTCTTGTTGTTAACAGCATGCAATGTCCAGGCAATCGTTATAAACGAGATCATGCCTGACCCGGATGATGGATGCTGGGATTGTTCAGAGTGGATAGAGATCACCAGTTATGTGAATGTCTCGTTGGAAAATATCACCGTTGATACAGGTGAAAATCCAATAACCCTGAATGGTTCTATCAATGCTGGGGAATTCATAATAATCACCAAGAACTCGACTACGTTTTCAGAAATATGGAATCCGAGTGCAATCGTTTTTGAATGCAGAAGAATGAGCCTTCACAACGATGGAGATAACATCACCATTTACAACGGTTCTGAAGTTTTGCAGAAAGTTGAATACAAAAGTTCGGAGAAGAACAGATCATACGGTCTATGTAACCAGACATTCGTTCTACAAAACATCTCAACCCCAGGCTTTTCTAACATGTGCGATTCGGAAGAAATCAATGAAACCAATACCACGAACGGAACCTGCGATTTATCGCTGACTATAATATCCGATTTGGTCTTTACTTCAGGCGAAAAACACAATTATTATCTATGGGTTGAAGATGAAAATTGTGATCAAACGGAAAAGGAAGTTAAAATAGAATACCGGATAGAGGATTTGTTTGGAACTATAATAAAATCAAAATACATCACCAACCAAAGCATAACATGTTACAAAAACATATCAAGGCAGTGGACACCCAGAGAAATCGAAGGATCAGAGGCATGTTACATAAAAGCATTGATAATCGATTCTGCTTGCAACGATTCAGACCCTTCGAACGATATCGCCGAAAAATTAATTGTTGTGAAAGGAGGAACGCCTGATCCAGGTCCGTGTCCTCCTTGTGAAACAACTGAAGAAACATCGACTTGTTCCTGCGGACCATGCCCGACATGCATTTCTGAAGAAGAAACAAAAGAAGAGGAAAAACCGGAATTCGAAATTCTTTCCTGCCCAGACGAAATGGAGAAGGACAGTGAAATCGAAATAAAAATCAATCTGGAAAACCCCTCTCTTGATAAGAAAAACTACACCGTATACTCTTACATATATGAAGGGAAGAAGCCTTTATCACTTGGCTTTAATGGTGAGAATTGGCTGAATACTTGGGACGCAAACAAGCAGAACGTTAGCATACCGGGAAACTCCTCCTTAAACCTCACACTAAAAAACAGGATAGCGAACGACACGGAACCTGGTAAATACAAACTGAGGGTTAGAATATGGCTTGACGGGAAGAAGCACGATATAACTAACGATATCATCATCAAAGAACCTGCGGAACCAGCAAACCAAACAATAAACCAAACAGTTGAAAAGGAAAACAAAACAGAATACAATGAAACCGAAAGCGATGAACCTGAAAGCGAGATACATACACCAACAGGCCGAGTAATTTCGAAAGATGAGAACTGGTTTTCCATTCTAATAGAAAGCGTTATCAATTTCTTTAAAAACCTCTTCAGTCTATAAATAAAATCAGTAATAGGTTGATGTGCATTTTAATGTGCATCTTTCCCTAGTATTGGGCCTGTAGCTCAGTTGGAAGCTTTCGAATGACATAGACTTCGTCTATGTCAGTCTGTACTAGAGCACCAGAGAACGAATTCGGTGAACCTCCTAAGCTGGGTGTCCGGGGTTCGAATCCCCGCAGGTCCGTAAATATCGTAGGATGACTTAGTTTTATAATTCAGGTCATCGTTCGAAAAGATACTTTTATAACTTTTTATGAATAAAATATTAACATGGCAAGGATAATTGCGATATCTTCTGGTAAAGGTGGCGTGGGAAAAACAACGCTTGTCGCGAACCTTTCCGCTGCCCTCGCCCAATACGGAAAGTCCGTTGTGGCTTTGGATGCGAATCTCACCACCTCAAATCTCGCCCTCCACCTGGGCATGCACCTATACCCGAAAACGCTCCATGACGTGTTTGAGAGGAAAGCAGGTATAAGAGACGTGACATACATGCACAAAACAGGTTTTAAAGTGATCCCTGCTGACATTTCCTTCCGGAAGCTGAGGGACGTGAGATCGCATGAATACATCGATGTTTTCTACAGATTAATCGAGGAAAACGATTTTATCCTGATCGATTCCCCTGCAGGGCTCGGAAGGGATTCGCTCGCGGCGGTAGAGGCTGCTGACGAGCTTATAACCATAACCAACCCCGAGCTCCCCGCCATAACCGATGCCCTGAAACTGAGCATTCTTGCGAACAAATACTCAACCCACAACTTAGGGGTAGTCGTGAACAGGATAAAAAGGGAATCGCACGAGGTCCCGATCGATCACATAGAAAAAATGCTCGGTTTGCCCGCGATAGGGAAAATCCCGGAAGACAGGGAGGTCCGGAAAGCAATCGCCCTTAAAGAGCCTGTTGTCTCTTACAATCCGAAATCCCCTGCCGCACAGCACATAATTGCGCTGGCAGCGAATCTTATCGGAGAAGAATACACGCCCAGAATGCCCTGGGGTCTCCGCCTTTTCGGCTGGCTGGCGAGGTAAGCTATTTTTTCAGGATTTCGAGCATATCGCTCAGGTTCACCTCGAAAGCGCAAACCGGCTGCTCGATCCCGAAGTTATCCAGAACCTTTGGATGGATCTCGCCTATATAGGCGATTTTCTTCCCATTAACAGAAACCCTCCCGGCTCTTCCTGGTATGAATGAGGGATGTTCGGTTTTAACAATCTTATGCTCGAGCCCCAATGACGAAAGCAAGTAATCGAGATACTGCCTTATTTCAGTGTAATTCGCATCCTTATGGCAGGAAACACACGCAATTCTCACGAACTCCTCAACCCCGGTTTCTCTCTTGGGGTTCTTTTTGAACACCGATCCGATGTCGAATATTTTCTGAGGATAATCATGCCTGGTGTTCTCGCTTAAGACTTTCATAATGCTCGGAATCATCCATGATCTGAGGATATCGTATTCAATATTTGCGGGGTTCATGAGCTCAATGCAATCCATCTCGGTGAGCATATTCTTGTTCATGTCTCCCCTGTTTGTTAAATGGTAGGTGACGGTTTCAAGGAAGCCCAACCCGATCATCAAGTCAGCGATCTTTTTCTTGAAAACCTCGAAAGGATCTTCTTCCCCGATTGTCGAGACATTGGGAATTTCAGCATCAAAATTTTCATAGCCGTAAGCTATTGCTATATCTTCAGCCAGGTCAACAGGATGCATAATGTCAGATCGGTAAGGTGGGATCTTAACTTCTTTGCCATCAAAAGAATAGCCCATTTTCTCGAAAAGCCTTTTGAAATCTTTCATTTTCAGATCAAGGCCCAGCCATTTGTTAATGTAATTCAAATCAACCTTCATCCTTTTCGGCCTGAGATCCGGTGTTGTGGTCTTCTCATCAGGATATTCAAGTTTCATTGCGTAGATCGTTCCGCCCATGTCAGCGAGAGCTGTAACTATCATGTTAAGACAAATGTTCAGCGTGTTCATATCGAATCCGCTGCACTCAATGAATACGTCTTTCGTCTTCTCGATGATCTTTCCGGTTCTCTCCGAATTTATGATAGGAGGCATTGAAAGTACTTCGTTCGCCGCATCTATGAAGAACGGGAAAACACTCTTCCCCTCAAGAAGATGGGCGTAATCACGGCCTGCGGGGTGCTGACTCAGGATCTGAAGACCATTCATCTCCCTTTCCCATTCAAGCGGTACGAATCTCACGTCTTCAGGTTTACTTCCGACAAATCTTATGGGAAGGGTGATCTTTTCGAATGGGTATATCCCTATCGCCACCTTTTCCCTGTTCCTTCCGAATGTCGTGTGGAGTTTTTCCTGAATCTGTATAACTTCCTTTATCTTCTGATCATCGAATTTCAACCCCCTGACAATCGCGCACGCGGTGTAGGGTCTGACCATGTGAACGCTTTTCTCGATCATGACCTTGAAATCTATGGGGGGGTTCTTGACAACGTATTCTTTCAGACCTTTCTCTATCCCCATAAATGTTTTCAAAGCCCTCACAAAACCCTGGGCACTGAGCATATCGGGTCTGTTGGGGAAAATCTCAACCATAATCTCCCGGCTGTCTAGTTTTTCAAGGTCTGTTCCCAGCATGCTTATCCTGTCTTTCAACAACTCATCAGGATATCTCTTTCCCATGAGCTTATCGAATTCCTTCCTGTCTATAGTTATCGTTGGCATTTACCTCAACCACATCTTTATTTCTCTAAGCAGTTTCAGATCGTTCTTATACAATTCCCTCAAATCGGTTATTTTATAGTAAGACAATATCATCCTGTCAAGACCCGGACCCCAAGCAAGGACAGGGATATCTTCACCGAGAAGAGGAACTACTACCTCCGGCCTGAAAATCCCGGCTGCAAACACCTCAATCCACTGTTTGTGAACAGGATCATAAACTTCGCCTTCAACACTCGGTTCTGTGTAGGGGAAATGGGCCGGTCTGAATCTCACCTTCGTGAACCCGATCTTATTCGCGAAATTTTTCAGGTAACCTAAAAGATGCTTGAAATTTGCATCAGGATCAACCACTATGCCTTCAAATTGATTAAATTCGAACAAATGGCTCCAGTCCATCGTCTCGTTCCGGAAGCACCTTCCTATTGCAAAATACTTCGCAGGCAGATCATCTTTCTTTAGCTGGGCAATTGTTCTTGCGGAAAGACAGGTTGTATGTGTCCTCATGACGTTCGATCTTGCGCTTTCGCTATCCCATCTGTACTGCCAACCTTTGCTTTCAGTTGAACCCCCGTTTTCATGAACGGCCTTCACGGCTTTCACGATTCTCTGATCAGGGAGTTTGCCCGTTCTGGGGTTTTTTATGTAAAAAGTGTCCTGAAGATCGCGGACGGGGTGGTCCTGTGCGGTGAACAAGGCATCGAAATTCCAGAAACTAGTTTCTAGCAGAGGGCCCGTCATCTCTTTGAAACCAAGCTCAAGCCACACCCTCTTGGCGTATTCCACTACCTGGTTAACGAAATGCCTCCTCCCCCCGTAAACCTTGGGAACGTTTATCTCCACATCATACCTTCTGAATTTCTTACCAACCCATTTCCTTTCTTTAAGCATCTTGGGTGTGAGTTTCTCAATAAGATCTAGCTTTGAGAATTTCGATTTCCTTATGAGCTTTTTGCCTGTTTCAGTCAACTTTACGTGCTTGAGTTTCGCACTCTCCTTTATTATGATATCCTTCCTTTTAAGGAGTTTCCCAGCGAGGTTCTTTTCTTCATCACTCAAATCCTCAAAGGGGGCAGGAAGCTTTTTGAGAAACTTCTCCTCAGGGAAGCCTTTCCTGAGAATACCCTCCCTTTCACTTGTGGGTTCCACATCATCCCCCAGTATTGTTATTGCATACCGGGATTTCAAAAGACCGAGAGATATTCTCACCTCATTATTATCCAGGTTTGTAGCCCTTTTTATCGATTCCAGATCCATCTTTCCGTCAAGAACCTCAAGGAATCGCTTTTCCGGCAAACCTTTCTTTTCGTAAATTCTCCCGTTTTCACCAAGTTTCACAACATCCCTTAGAGAGGATTTTATCTTAACCACGCCTTTATTCTCGAGCCATTGCAGCGCGCGCATCACTTCAACATCCTTTTTCTTTGAAAGCTTTGTTATCTCTTTCAATTCAATACCATCTTTTAGAAATGGCAAGACATTCCTTTCCACCGGACTCAAGGTCTCGAGAAGTTTCTGCATATCCATAGATTAATATGGTATTCCTTTTTTATAATTTTGAGGCCCAAATCTCTACATGGATACAGGCGAATACAACAGAAAATTTTATTCAAAGATATTCGACAATAAAGCAAAAATGTACTACAGTATACAGAAAAAGAAGATAGAAATAGTGTTGAAATTACTGGAAAAACACGAAAATGGGAGAGTTCTGGATATTGGTTGTGGTGACGGCTTGATATCGACCTTGATAGCCAATGTGACAAAAGCGAAGGTCTACGGGGTGGATATAAGCCGCAAGGCTTTATCGAAAGCGAGGAAAAAAGGGATAATCACAAGGGCGATGAATGTGGACAAACAGGGATTCCCCTTCGAAGAGGAAAGTTTTGATGCGGTATTCTGCGGGGATTTGCTTGAGCATTTGTACGACACGGAAAACCTATTAGAGAATGTGAGGAAAATTCTGAAACCGAACGGGTACCTTATAATCTCGGTTCCCAACATCGCTTCGTGGTATAACCGGGGGTTCCTTTTGTTGGGCTACATGCCCACCTGGATTGAATCCTCTCTTAAAACGTATACAGGGAATCCGGTCATTAAAGAGGGTGTGGGTCACATCCACGCGTTCACAAAACGCTCGCTGACAGAGCTCCTGGTGTTTAAGGGGTTTTCCATAGAAAAGGTTACTGGAAGCCCCGTGCTAGCAGATGGTACGAGAAGAAAATGGAAGGAGAGGCTGTGGAACGGGGCGGATTCGTTTTTCGCAAAGAAGGCCTCCCTGGCCTCGACGCTGGTCATGAAGGCGAGGAAAAGATAAAAGAGACGTGTTTGAATATATAACTGTGGGATCATGAAAAGGACCTTTTTCAACAGCGTGACGATAAGCCTGCCAAAGAACATCATCCAATTCTCGTTAGGCGTTATTCTTTACTGGTTCCTGCTGGGCATACCAAATACGTATACAACCCTGCTGGCCTTGTCCGGGTTTCTCATCGCGTATTCCTCTGTTTACCTCTACAACGATATGGTTGATCACAAGGAAGACAGGAGGGACAGGGAAAAATTGAAATGGAAACTTGTCGCTGGCGGCCACATGGGAGTGAATTCGGCGAGAGTGCTTTCTTTATTTTTTGCAGGTTTTGGTCTCGCGATATCCTTCCTCGTGGGCAGGTGGTTTTTCCTGATGGTGCTGGCAATGCTATCCCTTAACATTCTCCATTCTTCACCATACACCAGGTTTAAAAAAAGTCTGCGTAAAACAACGGTGAACATGACGGCAATAGAGTTCTTGAAATTTTCCTGCGGCTGGTTCGCGCTCACGAGCGACTTGACGAAATTCCCCTTCTGGCTGATTTTCGCTTTTTCAATAGTTTACACAACGAGTTATTTGATTTACAAATTCAAATTCAGGGGCGGGACGATAAAGAGCAACAAAAAGCTCTTCATCGGCTTGGGAACAATCGGCATGTTTTCCTACATAATATCATTCGTTCAATACGGTTTCCCTCTAAGCATGATACTTCTTATAACCATACCGTTATTCGTGCTTTTGCTGTTCAAACAGATGGATATAGAATTCCACAAGATCAACAACATGATAGTGATAGAATACCTTCTGCTACCCGTGGTTATCATCTCATTTATGGTACTCATGATACCGGTTGTCGGCCAAGCTAATGAAGAGATGGCGGACACGATCGATACGTATACAGAAAATATAATAGACGATATCCCAGAAACCATAACCGAACCGATAGACAACCTAACGGACGAACTGAAGAAATATGAAACACTCGAAGACATAGAGGAGGGAATAAAAGAGGGCTTCGAAAACATAACCGGGTCGCTGAAAAGTTAAAACCTCCTCCCCATTTTCGTTACGAAAGTTTTCCAGTGCGGAAGCACGCCTGTTTTCCCCCCGAATATTTTGGTTTTCCCACCTTTAACCGCCTCCAGTATCTTGTCCTTCTGTTTCTCGGAGTACACGAATGTGTAGGCAGAACCAAGTTCCGCCCCGAAATGCGCATCCGAGCCGGCGACTTTCGGAAGCTTGTGTTCTTCAGCGAATTTCGAAGCATTTTTGTTGAATCTATCAAGCAGGGTTCTGGCGTTGAAAACCTCCACCGCGTCTATATACCTGACGATTTTTTCTATTCCCTTTCCCACTCCTCTCCTCATTTTGTCGAATGGGTGGGGAACCAAAACGAAGCCGCCCTGCTCCTTGATAAGCTTGCAGGTCTGTGCGAGCGTGAGGTCTGAAGGGATATCCTCCTTCAGGTTCAGGCCTATGATTTCGCCGCTTTCAGTTTTAATCTCAGAGCCCACGAAAACGATCAAACCCTTCGCAAGTTTCTCGGTTTCCTTCCCCCCTTCTACGCTGTTGTGGTCGGTCACGGCTATCGCATCAAGACCGAGTTTTTTGGCAAGGTCTATGATCTCTTCCGGGGACATATTGCCATCCATGGAAAAATCCGAATGTATGTGGAAATCAACCTTCAGTCTTCGCCTTTTCGAACCTACCAGGGACATACTATCTTATTAAAGCGATTACAATAAATTTATATGTGATAAACATGGACAAGTTCCTTCGTATCCAAGAGCTCGCAGATCAGAGGGGTCTGTTCTTCCCCTCAGCCGAAATCCACTCGCCCCCCTCAGGTTTCTGGGATTTCGGTCATCTGGGAGCGGTGTCGAGGAGGAAGATTATTGATCTGTGGAGGAAAGAGGTCGTCAGGAAAACGGATTCACTCGAAATCGAGGGGTGTTTAATACTCCCTAAAAAGAATTTCGAGGCTTCAGGACACCTGAAAGGTTTTGTTGACCCTTTAATACAGTGCAAAAAATGCCACAAGATATTCAGGGCGGATAAACTGATAGAGGAGAAGACGAAGAAATCAATCCCGGAAGCTCTGGACATTTCGGAGTTCAACAAGCTGGTAAAGAAATTCGAAATCCGCTGCCCAGAATGCAAAGGAGGATTTTCGAGCGTGAAAAAATTCAACATGATGATAGGGGTTTCAATCGGGCCTTTGTCCAAAGAACTAAACGCTTATCTCAGGCCCGAGACATGCCAGAACATATTCACCGCGTTTCAGAAGATCTACAAAACCTCTCGTGTCTCGCTTCCCTTAGGCATATCCCAGGTGGGTCGCGCTTTCAGAAACGAGATCTCCCCAAGACAGGGGTTGATAAGGACGAGGGAGTTCACGCAGCTGGAAACAGAGGTTTTTTTCAACCCTAAAAAAATAAATGATCTGCCCGAATTCGATAAGTACAAGAACATGAAACTCCGGTTGAAACTTCTCGGCAAGGAGAAAACGGAACCCTTCACCCCAGAACGAGCGGTGAAGAAAAAGATAATATCAGGGAAGCTGATAGGCTATTACCTAGCGATTACCCAACAATTCTTCGAGAAATGCGGTTTCCCTCCGAAGGATATCCGCTTCCGCGAACTCGAGGATAAAGCGAAAGCTTTCTATTCGAAGGAAACATGGGATTTCGAGGTGAAGACGAGCGTTGGATGGCTTGAACTCGTAGCATGCAATTACAGGACAGATTTCGATCTGTCCTCACATTCTAAGGTTTCCGGAACGGACCTCTCGGTCGTAGAGAACGATGAGAAATTCATCCCCCACGTTTTCGAATTGTCAATGGGCCTCGACCGCATATTTTACGCCGTTCTCGAGAATTCGCTCACGGAGAGGAAAGGAAAACCTGTCCTTAAATTCCCCCGCAACCTCACGCCTCTGGATGTTATTA
This sequence comes from Candidatus Aenigmatarchaeota archaeon, assembly GCA_023128965.1. GTDB lineage: Archaea > Aenigmatarchaeota > Aenigmatarchaeia > QMZP01 > QMZT01 > JAZGEG01. The sequence continues at coordinate 27,601 of JAGMCY010000150.1, forward strand.
TCCTCCCGCTCGTGAGAAAGGACGGAATCGGCAAGAAAGCGAGGGAAATACACGAGATGCTGAAAACGAAATTTGAAACCAAATACGACGAGAAACAGTCGATCGGAAAGCGCTACGTGATCTATGACCAACTTGGCGTCCCTCTCGCGATCACAATAGACTATGATTCGTTGAAAAAGCAGGACGCCACCTTACGAGATAGAGACAGCATGAAGCAGATACGGGTGAAGATAAAGGATCTCGAAACCAAAATAAGCGATTTCTTCGAGGGCAAGAAGATATTCTAATACCCTCTCCATTTTTCTATACGTTTGTGGACTTCCCTTTCCACTTTCGCTAGAAACAGCTTCATCGCCTTTGTCGGGTCCCACTCGTGATCGCTCGCGTAGAAGCTCCCCTTATCCGTCACGAACCTGCCCTGCACGGAATACTTCTTTCGCCTTCCTCCCGTCTTATGCGTTTCGACATGTATCGCCACGTAAGTCACGGTTAAGAGTTTCAGGAGTTTCGAGATCGTATTCTCCACCATCTCGTCCATTTTCATCCTTATGAACTCATCCTCATCATCCAGGCCGGTGACCCTTACGTAAACGGTTTCGAGGGATTTTCCTATGAGCTTGAACAGGTCTTTCACGGTTATCATTCCCATAAGCCTTCCGTTTCTCTCCACGATAACCGTGCAGATACCCTCTTTCGAAACTTTACTGACTATTTTTTCCAGGTCAGTTTCCGGGTTCACTTTCGTTATACCGGTTCTCAGAAATTTACCTATGTCGATACCTCCCAGTTTTGTTTTATCCCCGAACCTTTCCCCGCGTTTTGATCTGCGTTCGTCAACCAGTATGTTTATAAGGCTCAGGCCGTCAACGAGACCCTTGAATCTCCCCTTCCCGTCGAGGATTGGTATCCTGTTGAGCCCGAGGTCCTTCATGGTGGAGATCACCGTCGAAAGCGTATCGTCCTCGCTCGCACAATAAGGAAACTGCATGATATCCTTCGCTTTCTTCCCCTCGAAGATTTCGTCCTTTACGAACCCCAAGAGTTTAGGCTTCGAAACAGCGTAGATTTTTCCTTCCTTCTCGACCGGAAGCGATCTGTATTCGCTCACCAGCATATAGTTGATTATATCCCCGACAGAAGTATCTACGGGAAAGGGGGTTAAGGGTTTCATGAAATACGAGATCTTCGTCTTTTGCGGTTCGCTCACCTTCCTCTTCACGATATCATCCAGCGTGACGATCCCTTCAAACCCACCGTCAAATACAAATGCCTCGTATTTCTTACGCTCTGCCATTTTGGAAACGACGTGGGACAGGCTTTCGTTCGGCCCCACGAGAAATGCTTCCTCGATTACATCTTCCAGATCCATAGAATCACAAGCCGCTCTTGCTTATCCTCTTCATTTCCTTCGTTATGTAACCTGCAACCACGTTCTTTATTTTTTTTGACTTTATGTTCTTTATCTTCGAAAGAATCTCTTTGTTCTTCCCAAAATCATCGGTGAATTTATCACCGTGTTCCTTTATCAGCTCGTTACCTAATGTTTTGATCGCAATGGTTTTTATCCTTCCCATATCTTCCCCTCGCAATAATACATATTCTCAATGGATATTTAAAACATTGCTATCTCAAGCTGCCCGAGAAGCGAGAAAATCGTATACCCGATCACTATCAGAACTATGCTGTGTTTTAATCCTGCCATTACCGAACCCTCTGCCATCTTACCCGTAGCCAGACCTGCGAAGAACCCTTGTATGAGTATGAAGTTTATGAAGGTCTGCGTGTAAAGTTCCGCGGGCATGGTCGGGGTTGTTGCCGTTTCCCCCAGGGTGGGGGTCTCCATCGTCCCCAGGGCGGGTATCAGAAACGTCTTCAGAATCAGCAGGATGAAAATGAAAATGAAAAATATCAGATAGGAGGTCACGAGTTGGGATTGAACCGAGACCGATCTCTCCTGCTTTATCTTGTTAATCTCGATCAGTGATTGGCCTATCGCCCTCAACGTATCCGAAATCTTCCCGCCCACCTTATAGGTTTCTATGATCGTGCTCACCGACCTCTTTAACGGCATTGAATTGACCTTTTCAGAGAACATCTTAAGCGCCTTTTCAAAGGGAATTCCCCACTCGACCTTGCTCTCTATTCCCTTTACGTATGGAGTTAGAGACCTGTAATCCTTTTTAGAGGCGTGTTTAAGAGCGATAGGCAACGTCATCCCGGAATCTATGGACCCCGTGAGGTCTGTTATGAAAACCACGAACTGCTCCTCTATCTCCTTGCGTATCTTGTACCTTTTATAGAAAATGAGAAAGGGCGGGACAATCGCTATCAAAGCTCCCAACACGTTTACAAGGGGCGATATGAAAGGGAAGATACCCGATATGAAAAAGAAGTTGAAGACTAGCAGTACGACTCCAAATATCACGAAAAGGATTTCAAACACGAGAGCCCTTCCAAATTCCATCCTAAACACCAGGATACGTAATATGTATGAATATTATGAAACCCGTGTTAAGCACGGGGAGCATGACCCACGTTATCAGCAACATCAATTCGTTTATTGTCAAACCCATCACAGTCCCCCCTATTATGCTCATCGTCGCTAGCAAGGAAAGCATCATGAGGGGAGCCGCGACTAGCAAAGCGGTGTAGATGTCGGCGTACGTTGATAACGTTTTCAAATACTTTTCCCTCTTGATCCTGTAATCGAACAACGCCTTGTCGGCCATCTGCCTGAGATATTCGACCATGTTCCCACCTGATTCTGTGGTTGAGACTATCCCGAGCAAGATATCCCTGAAATTCTGTGAGGGAGTCCGCTCCGCGATGTCTTTCAACGCATCCACTGAGCTCATCCCGAATGTTTTAATGTTCCTCATTATCAATTTCGAATCCTCTGTTATCTCCCCGTATTCCTCGAATCCAGTGAGTAGTTCGAAAATGAACTCCGTGGGTATTCCGGAAGAGGCGATTGCTGCCATGTGGGTTATAGCGAAGGGAAGGTTGTTTTCAATGGATTTCTTCCTTGCGTTCTCCCTCTGAACAGGATAAAGGTAAAGGATTATGAAAACTATCGAGGCAACGAACACGGGAAAGAAAATAACACTGAATATGTATATGTAGAATTCGACCTCTATCAGGAACGTCAGGAAAACGAAAATGGAAATGAAGGAGACCACCAATGAAAGTAATGTCGTGAAGAAGAGCATACCGACCCAAGTTTTCAACAACACCTTCATATTCGCATTTCTTATGTGGGGCTCCAAAGGCTTAAAGGAATCGATATACTTCTCAATCAGATCTCCGAAAAGAACAAGTGACAGTTTTTTGTAAAGTGATAGCATATTAAAATATTATCCTTGCATATAAAATACTTCTTGATAAACAAAAAGGCAGAGAGCATGTTTACGGTAGACTTCACGAAAAACTGCAAGTTATCCAATTTACCTTCTCCACCCTGCAACCCCGCAAGCATCACAAACATGGCTTAGGGATGCTGTCTTTCGGGAAGGACACGCATTCTGCGTGTCAAACTTTCCAACCCTGACCCGGTTCACCATGGAAATGATCCCGCAGGACAAGGCTTCTCAGTTGGCAGATCAGGCTTACAGTTTATTGCAAAGCCACCCGTAAACTACAACCGGCCATGAAGGCCATTTGCCACCCGAAGGTACGGTAGGCCTAGCCCCGTGGTTGGAGGCTCTCTGCATTTAATAATCCGATAAGATGGATTTAAATTATTTAGGTCGGGCACATTCCCCTCAAAAAGATAATATAAAACTTAAAAAACAATTATATACCGATTGGTGTCAGCATGTACAGATACAGAAGACCACAAAAAAGAAGGAGAAGGCTGAGGACACTGAGTTATCTGATTTTTGCAATGCTCGTGTTTTTGCTCGGATATTACATAGGGGGGATGAACGAAACAATCGTTATATATCACAATGAGACGAGACCTTTGAATATCGTGACTTATATCCCTTATCTCGTTAACGAGTCTTATTCAAACGTTTCGTATGCCTCTATAATAATCCCGGCTGTTGACGAGGAAGGAAACGGATTGACCACTGTGCTCACGGTCCAGGCAATCCCGGGGGAGGGAAGAGTTCTCGCGAACATAGACAGGCTGCTTTTCTGGACAGACACGCAGAATTCAATTCGAACCTCAAGCAAGGTCGCCTCGAACATAACGGGGATAGACCTCTCGAATTACGACATAATATACACGATAAAGACGAATGCAACCGCTGTCGAAGGCCCCTCAGCAGGAGCTGCCCTGACAATCGCAACCATCGCAGCCCTTGAACACAAGAGGATCGACCCAAAGGTTCTGATAACCGGAGCGGTAAACCATGACGGTACGATAGGGCCTGTAGGACAGATATTACCCAAGGCAGAAGCTGCGAAAGATATCGGGGCAAGACTGTTCCTCGTCCCCCTCTTACAATCACAGGAAGTGACGTACAAAACGAGTAGATATTGCGAGCAGATAGGCCCAGCCCAGATATGCACGACAGAAAAGGTCCCGAAAAAAGTGAACATTTCCGAGGAAGCAGGGATAGAGGTCGTGGAAGTGGAGAATATTCAGGAAGCTTTGGAATATTTCTTGGTCGAGGAATGACATGATCGACATACATGCGCATCTATGTTTTGGCGACTATGACAAGGACCTGGATGAGGTTATAGCAAAGTGTAAAGAAGAACTAGCGGGCGTTATAGTAGGGACTGCAAGATATGAGGAGGGGATGAAAGCTCTCTCCACCGTTAGCAAACATCCTGGCTTCTTGTTTCCCACACTCGGTTTCCACCCGACAGAAGGAGGGAAGGACCCCGAAAAGATCATGGAACTGATAAAATCCAATTCCGGAAAAATCGTAGGGGTGGGAGAGGTCGGATTAGATTACCACTGGGAGAAAGACCAGGAGAAACAAAGAATCCAGAAGGAGAGATTTTCGAAATTCATCGAACTTGCGGAGAAGCTCTCGAAACCCCTGGTAATACACTCCTGGGACGCGGAAAGCGAATGTTTCGAGATGGTAAAGAATTCGAAAGTGAAAGTAATATTCCACTGTTTTTCAGGGAGGAGAGAGTTAGCGAAAGAAATAGTTTCCCGCGGTTTCTACATTTCGATCTCCACTCAGGTTCTCTTCTCTAAAAACATCCGAAAGATCGCGAAAGACATGCCCTTGGACAAGCTCCTTCTAGAAACGGATTCCCCCTTCCTTTCCCCGGACAAGGAGAAGGACCCGAGAAACTATCCCTGGAACATAAAGCTGTCCGCTGAGAAGATCGCTGAGATAAAAAATATTTCGAAAGAGGAGATTCTTGAGAAAGCCAAGGAAAACGCGATCCGTGTTTTTGATTTAAAAATAGCACGGGCATAATTGGTATTATGATAAGGGACATAGCTGTTAAAATATTGAATTCAGGATATGTCTGCGATTCCTGCTTGGGCAGGCAGTTCGCAAAATTGCTCAGGGGATACTCCAACCAGGAAAGGGGGAGGATAATACGTGACTTCCTCGCGATGGAGTATGAAGCGAAAAAAATCAAGGCAGATCCAGCGAATTTCGAAAAAGGGGAAAGATGTGTTGTTTGTGAAGATATACTGGATAACTTACCGAAATTCGCGGAGGAAATACTGAAAAAACTTAAGAAAATGGAATTCGAAACTTTTTTGGTCGGGGTGAAGATGAGTGATTCGCTCGTCATGAATGAGGAGGCGCTTTGGGAGAAGATGGGCATGAAATACTCTGAACCGATAAAATCCGAGATAAACAGAGAACTTGGAAAGATGATAGCCGAGGGAGCAGGGAAAACGGCAGATCAAGAAAAACCCGATATCCTGATAATCTTTGACCTCGAGAAAAGAGAAACGGAGATTTTTTCGAACTCGCTTTTCGTTTACGGGGAATACAAGAAATTCGCTCGCGGCCTCCCGCAGACGAAATCCCCCCGCTACAAACAAACGGTCCAGGATATCATAGCGAAGCCTTTCATGAAAGTCACTTCAGCTTCTTCCCATGTTCTCCACGCCCTGGGAAGGGAAGAGAAGGAGGCGAGATGTCTGGTCTGGAGGCCTTTCATCCTTGAACTCAAGCAGCCGATAAAGAGGAAGGTGGATACGGAAAGGATAAAAAAGGAAATAAACATGCGAAAGAAAATCAAGGTCAGAGGGCTTCGAATTTCCGACAAGAAGAAGGTCTCGCTTTTGAAATCAAAAAGACCTTTCAAGGTTTACAGGGTTGTTGTTGATTTCGAGAGAAAGGTCGACAAAGCGGAAAACGTTAAGAAATTGGTAGGCGTTATCAAACAGAGAACCCCGAAGAGGACATTGACTTCGAAACCCGACAAAACAAAGAATAAAAAGGTTAAAAGTATAAAATGGAAAATGATTAATAATAAAAGATACATATTCGAAATAATAGCTGAATCGGGTATGTACCTCAAAGAACTGGTTTCCGGGGACTCGGGAAGAACGAGTCCGTCAATTTCGAAAGTACTCGGGAATCAAGCGGAGGTTCGGGAATTCGATCTGATAGGTCTTGAGGATTGATAGATATGGTGAAGGCAAGCAAGGGATTCCGAAGGTCGACAAGAAGGAAGCTCAAGAAAAAAATCAGGCAGAAGTTTAAAGTCACGCCTTACCTCAAGGAATTCAGATCAAAGGATAAGGTGGTTATAAAGATCGACCCCTCTTCCCAAAAAGGCATGCCGTTCCCCAAGTTCAAGGGAATGATTGGGGAAGTTAAGGAGAAAAGGGGGAACGCGTACGTAATTAAAATCACGGTCGGCAAGAAAATAAAAGAGGTGATAGCAAGGCCAGAGCATCTGGTCTTGAAGGGATAGGTGGTGATATGGATATTGAAGACGAGAAAGCGGTTAGCTGGCTTGATGCCAAGAAGATTTTGATGGAAAAGGAAAAAAACAAAGAACTTGTTTATGAGCAGAAAAACGCCCTTGAGCATTTGAGAAAATTCTGCAAGCTTCCTGAAAAGAAATACGGGAAAATGCTCGAGGAATTGAGAAAGATTGAAAAGCTCAAGGACAAACACATAGCAAGTATCATAAATTTCATCCCTGAGACTCAGGACGAGTTAAGGGTTTTGTTCGCGAACGAGAGAGTTGTCTTAACCGATGACGATAAGAAAAAGATTCTGAAGATAGTCAAGGAGAACAAATAGCATTTTATAAAGATAATTTCTTTATTATAATCAGGCTGGTTAGGATGAAAAAGGACATGAAAAAGGACGAATGGGCAATAGTTCTAGACTACCTCCCGCACGGGTATTACGGGATGCGCATATCCCAACCCGTTTCCCAAGTTCTTGGAGAGGAATACTTTTCCTTGCTCGAGGTTATAGTCAGGGAGGGGGTTCACCTGAAGGTAGGAATGCGGGTCTACATAGGGGACGGGAAGAGGGAGGAAGTTAAATTCATCAAGAGGAGGATAGATTTCAAAGACTTAACAGCAGCCGCTAAAGAAGAGGTATCAGATATAGTTGAAGATATGGTGAAGTCAAATCCAAAGAAGTTCCTTGAATTCTTCAACAGGGCATGTCCTATAACCACCCGATTACATCAGTTAGAACTCCTTCCGGGCATAGGCAAAAAACACCTTTGGGCTATAATAGCTACCAAGAAGGAGAAGGAATTCGAGAGTTTTGATGACCTTAAAAAGCGTGTCAGCATGCTCCCTGATCCTGAAAAGATGATCATAAAGAGGATACTCGAAGAACTGGAGGACAAGGACAAATACAGGATATTCGTTCCGAGATTTGAGAAATCCCAAAGATAATTATTTTCTAATCAATTTAAGAACGTTTTCCGGATCCTTGTAATAATCCGATATCACCCTTCCGACCTTGTCTATGTCCTTTATTTCGTTTTCGACCAGCCATAACAGTATGCTCTTTTTTTCTTCGAGATTATTTCTTATCTCGCTGTCACCCATTCCAGAAAAAAGCTTTATGTCGTTCCATATCCTGTTCGATTTCCCCCATTCCATAATCCTGTCCTTGGAGGGAACCCACCTGAATATGTTGTTAAGTTCGATTTTCATCTCAGCGAGGCCCCCGGAAGGTATGAGCTCTGATACCTCCAAAACCCTCCTTATGTTCTTCCTCCTGTCCCTGTGCATGACAGCTATCAACTGAAGTGACGTTAGTAAGGAAATAGGGATGTTTATCGGGGGGTTTATCAATCGTTTCAGGGTTTCCTCCGCCGTGTTCGCGTGCAGCGTTGAGTATACGGAATGCCCTGTGTTTATCGCCTCAAAAAGGACTTCGGCTTCCTTCGATCTCCTTATCTCCCCGACTATCATCCTGTCAGGCCTCATTCTGAGGGCGTTGATCATCAGCTGGAGCATCGTTACTTCTCCCTTACCTTCAATATTGGGTGGTCTTGTGGTGAGCGGGATCCAGTGGAGGAAGTGGGGAAGCTGGATTTCCCTTGTGTCCTCGATCGAAATAATCCGTTGGGTTGGGGGTATGAACATGGTCAGTACGTTGAGGAACGAGGTTTTCCCTGAGGCAGTCCCCCCCGTGCATACGATGTTCATCTCAAACTGTATCGCTAACCAAAGGAAAGCAGCCACTTCGGGTGATATGGTTTTGGTCTCTATAAAATCAGTTATGGTCCAGGGTCTTCTGGCGAACTTCCTTATGGTCAGCGTGTTACCTTTTGATGATATGGGGAACAAAGTCGCGTTCGCTCGATCCCCCGTCGTTAAATACGCGTCCATTAAGGGATCGAGGTTCGTTATCTGCGTTCCTACCCTCCTCCCTATCTGGGCTGCGTAATTGAAAACCCTCGCTTCATCCCCAATGATGATACTCGTTTTCAGCCACCCGAATGTTCTGTGATAGACCCATACGGGCTCCTTGGAATTGTTTATCACTATTTCCTCAAGCCCGTTGTCCTTGAGCATGAATTCTATCGGCCCAAGACCGAGGGATTCCTGGGAGAGGATTCCGACAAGTATGCCCACATCACTCTTTGGTAGACTGGGAAGCTCCTGTTCAATGAGATTCGTCGCCTTGTCTATGAACGCCTTCTTTACATCGCCACTTTCCTCCGGACTCAGTATGTCTTCCGTACGGAATGCGAGTTCTGTAACAATCTTCTCCCTCACAGAATCGAGAACAGCTCTTGTCGCTTCTTCTATTTTCGGATACTTGAGATCGTAGATTGGGACGTATTCATTAGGGTCCTGACAAATCTTCACACTGGCAACAACGTTATGATAGTCAATTTCATATTCCTCTAAAACCTTCTGCGGACTTTCCGGTTTCTTCACGTCCTTTTTGACAACTTTCTTGGATTTCCTTTTAGCCATTATCTCCTTCTCCTTTTAATTAACATCAGAATTACAACAATCCCTATAATTATTATAATTATTGCAACTAAATAAGCTTGTTCATAGGAGATTCGAACGACCGGCATTTTGATGAAGTTTATTATCTCCATAATAAAAAACCGTATTTTATTAGGGAATATAACAAACACTATAAACCCTAAGAGTATGAGAAGGTTGATGATGAAAACCTTTCGACTGGGTTTCAACTTTTTCCTTTTCTCCAGCTTCTTTACCTCTTTAACTCCAGATTTGAATTTTTTCAGTATGAGGACGGGTTCTCCGATAGGGGGGTAATGGAGTTTTATGAGCTTGTGCTCTTCAAGTATCCTTCCCCATCTCTCTACATGTTCAACTCTGATTCCTAATTTCTTAGAGGCATCATTTACCTTTAAAATCCCTTTGTCCCTAATCAGTTCGTAGAGTTTGTCAACGTCCGTTTCTAATACTTCTTTCACTTTCGTGCCCGATTTCTTAGCATGGGATTTGACCTTTTTACCTGGAGAATCACCCTTCTCGCTTTTCGCTTCCTCGCCGGAATCAGATATCGATTTCCCCTTCAGCTCTTTGATAAAAGTTTCGGTATCTTTCGAAAACGGTTTGACCCTTTCCCTTGGGGAATCTGTGTATTCCGAATTCTTACTTACTTTTTTTTGCACCTTCTTTTTATCGTCATCCTGATTCACATACCCATTTTCTTGGTCTTTGTCCATATCAACATCCATCGCATAATTCGGTAAGACCGTATTTGTCTGAGAATGTTCTGTTCACCCTAAACCAGCCCTGCAAACCTCTCACCGGATATCCAATATAGTCTTGATCCAAGAAATATATATAGGCTACCGAAATTACATCTTCTTTTATAGGGAGCCCATAATTTTGTAATTCGGGGAGGTTCACGAAAGTCTCCATCCCATTAGAGGAAGAATTCAAATCGCCTTCCAGCCTTTTAAGGAAATTAGGCCCGTTACCGGGGAAATAATATTTGTTGTCTATCTCCTCACGTATGGGCAGATGCCACACCGATGTTGTGTCGCTGTCAATATAAACCTCATCGTAGCCCGTATCCGATATTGCTTGACTTATATTCTCAACAGCACTGCTGTTCCCCGTTAAGTAACAATTTGAATTCCCGCTCAGGTCAATGGAATCCTCAATAACGAACCCCGAAAAACACCCGAAATTCACGCCTGTTGTGTTCCCAGCAACCAGTATTTTCGTGTCACATTCCGATTTGTTGAACGTGACCTCACCTGAGCAGCTGCCAGAGGAGTTCGTCCCGCCAATCACGAGTTTCTTTGCCCTGTATGGATATTTCGAAATCTTTATGCTCCGCGTGACAACACCATTCGTTTTCAATGTGAAGATGGGGTCTTCCGCCCCCTTCACGGGTATCATCGCTTCGTAATACATATCCTTCTTGTCAATTCTACCTATCCCCAATTCATCAGCAACTGAAACGTTGAGGTTCGAGGACGCCTTTATTCGGAATGAATCGTAATTCGAAATCTCAAGGTTTGCGTAACTCAGGTTAACGTCAAAATTCACTGGGACGTTCAATATTTTTTTTGTCCAGTTACCTAACGTATTGTTGAACATTAGCAGGCTTTCATTCCCCTCCATCGTTCCGTTCTCCATGAGTTCTTTTATGCCTGCGATTGCATCACTCATAGCATTCCCGCTCATCACAACGTAATCATCTCCTGCTATAAGCGCTCGTTTCCCTGACGTTACAATCGCTTTGCCGAAATCATTTTCAATGCTCTTTTCGACCTGGTGTATTTGGTCTGCAACGATGTTCTCATATATCCCGGTCTCCCCTCCCTGCGAGAAGACGTAATAAGAAATGAAAATAACGATAGGTATGGTTATGAATATCGCTATGATGGAATAGAACTGACCCCTCATATAAATAATATTAGGGGAGCTTAATTAAATTCAAAATTTAAATTAAAGTCAGGAATCCAAATATTTTATTATGAAATACTCGAAACTGGTCGATCTCTATGAACACCTTGAGCAGACACCATCGAGGCTGAAGAAGACCGAAAAGATCGCAGAGTTCCTGAAAAACACCGAAACGTCCGTTTTGGAAAAGATCGTGTTATTCATGCAGGGAAGGATTTTCCCTTCACATTCTGAAAAGGAGATCGGTGTCGCTGATAAAATGATGGTGAAGGTTATCGCTTCCTCGACCGGATTCCCGGAAAGAGATGTTGTCAAACAATTCAAGGATACAGGGGACCTCGGCCTCGCCGTGGAAGAGTTAATGAAAAAGAAGAAGCAGACAACGTTGATTTCGAAAGAACTGGGAATAGAAAAGGTTTTCGAGAACCTACGAAAACTAGCGAGCGTTGAAGGAAAGGGATCCCAGGATGTTAAGATATCACTCATAAAAGAACTGATTTCGAACGCGAAACCCAGAGAGGCGAAGTACATAGTTCGCACGGTTCTTGAACAGCTGAGGATAGGAGTTGCTGAAGGGG
>JAGMCY010000151.1 GCA_023128965.1 Candidatus Aenigmatarchaeota archaeon
TCGAGAAGGAACGAAGGTCTCCAGAAATGGTTAAAGTGATGGCATGAGAAAATTCGGAGGGTTTTTAATAATTATAAAACAAATATAATAATCTGGTTGATATCATGCTTGAGAGGGTTAAAACAGGGATAAGGGGTTTGGACGAGATCATGAACGGTGGCATTCCGAAAGGGCAGCTCGTCCTTCTTTCAGGGACCTGCGGGACAGGAAAGACCACTTTATGCTCCCAGTACATTTACAACGGCCTGACTAAATTCAAGGATAACGGCATATACCTCTCCTTTGAGGAAATACCTGAAAACATAAGGAATAATGCGAAACAGTTCGGTTTCGATTTCGAGCCATTTGAAAAATCCGGGAAGTTCTCCTTCATAAAATACGACCCCTATCACGTGGAGGAGGTTTTTGACATTCTTGAGTCCGCTGTCAGGGATATGAAAGCGCAGAGGGTGGTGATAGATTCTGTTTCCGCCCTTGGAATTCACGTTAGGGACAAGGGGGAACTCAGGAGGATGATATTCAACTTCTCAACGACCCTCAGGAAATTGGGATGCACAGCGTTGCTTGTTTCTGAAATCGTTCCCGGGAGCGGGGGTATTTCGAGGTATGGAGTGGAGGAATTCGTCACGGACAGCGTTATCGTTCTATATTACGAAAGGGACGAGTTCACGTTCAACCGCGCGATACAGGTCTGGAAGATGAGCGGTTCTGATCATTCCAAAAAACTCCATCCGTACAAGATAACCAAAAAGGGAATAACAGTTCAGCACGAATCTGAGGCTTTCATGAGAAAAACATGAACTTTTTCTTCAACTTCTCGAAATCTTTCAGTACCATTTCTTTCGCTCTCTTCTCGAGTAAATCCCTATCCAGATTCATTTTATTTATAGCCTCCCTTGCCATTTTTTTCGTGTAAGGTTTCGAAAGGATTGTTTTGTTCAGGTTTATAATCGCTTCCATGAGCGAGTTTTTCAGCTTCTTTTCCCCCTGCAGGAATATCTCTTTGAAAACGAACTTCTCCGGATCTTTTTTGTAGTCTGTTTTTAACAGTGGTTTCAAGAGAACGACCGCGGTTTCCGTCTTTGGCCTTGGGGAGAAATCATCTTTCGAAATCCTAAACTTGAAAAGGATCTTGAAAAACGCGTTTGTTTTGAGGGTGAGCAGGGAATAATTTTTTTCACCTG
>JAGMCY010000152.1 GCA_023128965.1 Candidatus Aenigmatarchaeota archaeon
CTCCTGCTCACGGCTATTATCCTGTCCACCTTCCTGAGTTTGTGCCTTGACCAGAGATTGAAATAAAGTCTTTTCAGGAACAACATTTTTTTGGTGTGGAAGATTCCTCCATGTGTGGATAAAATCAGGGGTCTTTTGTGGAGTCTTTTTGTGGATGAAAGGATATCGGGGAAGAATCCCAAACCGTGGACGTGAATGACGTCGTATTTTTTAATAATATTCAGAACCTTCGGGGCGATCTTGTAATACTTAAGGTCTTTGTAAGGGATCCTGTAAATGTTGATTCCTTTGTACTTCTCGTGGGGTTTCAGTATTTCCTTCGAATTCCCGCATGTGTTCAGGCAGCAAACGTTGCTGGTGTGGCCGAGTTTGATTAAATTTATACAGAGGTCTTCTATGTGCCTTTCAATCCCCCCAACACACGGGTAAAAATGGTTGTATACGTGAAGGATTTTCATATTCGTATCACCCCGTAAAGCAAACCGAGACTGAAAATTATCGTTCGCATTATCAAGATAAACGGTGTCAATAAACCGACTGCTCTGTCTTTTTTGAAATTTTTATAGGATAATGGAAGTGTTGACAATATCAATAGGATCAGAAGGAATGAGGAAATGTAGACGGCGTGGGGAATGAATGTTAAAAAAACAACGGACAAAAGGAAGAGGTAAAAAGTGAAAATCTGGAGTTTCAGGGTTTGTGGAGTGTAAGATTCGCTTTTTATCTTCTTAGGATGTTTCCGGTAAAGCAGAACCCTCCAGTACGCACGCCAAAACTTCTGCTTTAGATATTCAAGGAGGGTGTAAGCATGATCGTGGTAGACAATCGCCTTGTTGTTGAAAATCATTTTGTGCCCGGCCTTCGAGAGTTTGAATGAAAGTTCCGGATCTTCCCCGGAGGCGATCGGGAATGATTCGTCAAACCCTTTGAATTTGAGAAATACTCGCTTCCGGTAGCCTGCTGAATATGATCCGATAAAATCGATGGCTTCGAATGTCCTCATCCTGTCATACCTGTCTTCTATTTCGAGTTGAATAAACCTAGCGATCAGATCCTTTTGTTTCGTCTCGTATCTTCCCTGAACTCCTGCTATTTCTTTCTTTTCGAATGGTTTTGTCATCTCAGAAACCCAGTTTTTATCGGGGATGCAATCTGCATCTGTGAATAGCAGAATCTCGCCTTTCGCTTTTTTCGCCCCCAGGTTCCGAGCGCTGGCAGGACCCTTGTGGTTTTGTTTTATCAGCTTAACTCCCTTTATTTTTCTAACA
>JAGMCY010000153.1 GCA_023128965.1 Candidatus Aenigmatarchaeota archaeon
ATTTTCGTCCAGCCTGTCCCGTCCTCGTTACATTCCTGAAGGTCGTTCCCCAGGCATCTCTTATCCCCGGCTACACAAACCTCAGCAAGCTCTTCGTAGCTCTCGCCGAAAACGAATGTTTCGGTCTGATCGAGGACGGAGGTGTCAACCTCCTGGTCAACGGAATACGTTATTGTAAGCTCTTGATTCGGGCTCACCTCACCGTAAAGGAAAACGTATTCAGGATCCTTTTCCACTACATCGTAGGTAGCGCCGGAAACAGATACCGTTATATTATCAGAGGAGGAGGCGAAAGCCTTGGGGATCTTCTCGTGAAGCATGAAGTTCCTGACCCTTCTCTGCCCCCTGTATCTCACCCGCAGGGTTATGTTTGATTTGGTGGAGGATGATTCCATGAACTTGTTAACTTCCAGGTCGGAGGTTATCGAGGCGGACAGCCTCATGAGGTTTTCCATGGCCTGATCGCTTAATTTCCCCATCCCCAGAACCTTTTCTATCGCTGCCAGCAGTTTCGTGTTGTTACGCAAACCGACACCTGGGACGAGATCGAATTTCTTGGTCCTGTTTTCCACTCCATCCTCTGGGGGCCCGACTGAGGGGCCGCCGGGTCCTCCGGGACTTCCGGGACCCCCAGGCGTGATTACCGAAATCGGTATGGTGATTGTTTTAGAGTCTGCATTGGAAGGGGTTATGTAGATGTAGATGTTTGAAGTGGAAACCGTTCCGAAGCTGACTGTCCAAGAAGTCCCCCAGTTCTCGTCGGGGTCGATGGTGGACTCTGTCTGCGTTTTGCTTCCCGAGGTATTCGTAACCCCTGAAGGGAGGGAGAGCGTGATACCAACGTCCTTGGCCACGGTTTCCCCGGAGTTCCTGAAGTTCAGGTTTATCGTGCTGGAGCCGGTCGGATCGGAGTAGGATGTGGGGGAATAGGAATTTATCGTTATAACGGGAGGCAAAACAACATCGAAACTGCTGGTATCCCCTGATTCACCCGAACACCCGCCCGAAACCGTGACCGTTATTTTCTGGGCGCTTGCCGTATCAGTGGTGGTGACGGTTGTCCATGTAACGCTGGACTGGCCTGTGATTGACTTGGTCTGGCTCTCTTCCGTAAGGGAACAGACGGAACACTGGGAAAAATCAAGGTAAGCCGAATTGCAGGAGCCCGACCAGTCCGAAGCCGAGACCGTGAAGGTCTTCCCTTTCATAACGGTCCCCGTGTCTGCTCCTGCCTGGGAATATGAAGTGCTCATCGCTGCCTGGACATTCGGGAATAGGAATAAACACAAAAA
The DNA here is from genome assembly GCA_023128965.1 of Candidatus Aenigmatarchaeota archaeon. Lineage (GTDB taxonomy): Archaea > Aenigmatarchaeota > Aenigmatarchaeia > QMZP01 > QMZT01 > JAZGEG01. The sequence goes on from JAGMCY010000153.1 coordinate 1,293, forward strand.
CAAAATCAGAATATATCGAATCTTTAACATCCCTACCACTCCATCTCCCCTATCCCGAACCACTGGTTAATGATTTCCACGCTTCCCGTGTAGTTTGCGGTTATGCTCACCATGTAATCCCCGTCTTGCCAGCCCCCGTCCGGACTTATCTTCAAGATACCGTAACCGTCCGAACCTGTTACGTTCTTCACATTCGTCACCGAGTAATCCAGTCCCTCCGAAAGCATCATAGCCCCGAAGGGGGTCATCCGCATGACCGATTTCAGTGTCAGAACGGTTCCCTGCATCGGGCTCTGGTCAAAGGAATACGTCCTCATGAGGAAGGTCACGTTGTCGGTATCGTTCAACTTCCACCTGTCCTTAACGATAAGCATATCAAGCGTGGAGTTGAAGTCCGCTATCCTCCACCTCGGCTGGAGCTCCCAGGAGACGTTTTCCTTCTCCTCTCCGAATCTCATTTCCCCTGACCAGAACGCATTCGGAAGGTTGCCCCACATCTCCCTGACCTCGCCCGATTCCGTTCCATAGAAATCGTAATAATCTGTTATATTCGGATCTTCCACGCTATCATTCTTCCACCCGTCCTGCGTTATGTCCAGGTCGTCGTCCACCAGTATGTTCGTGAGGTTCTGCAATCCGTCTTCCCTGTCGTCAAAAAGGATCGCGTAGAAGGTCTTGTCTTTCGCTCCGTCCATGTCGAAATCTATCCCCTCTGCCGATTCGTCCAAAATCCTGAAGTAGCTGGTCGTGTTGTCCATCACCCTCACTTCTACCTTTGGTTTCATCCCTCCGGGAAGCTGGGTGAAGTTCGCTATGAGTATTCCTTCCCAGGAACCCGGTCCGAACCTCGCAACGTAGAGTTCGGAGGTGAAGTTCTCGCCCATGCCCACACCGATCTCGTCTGAGCTGAAGTTCTCGTCCGTGTCGAACCACGCCATCTTCACGCATTCGTCAATGCCCCAGTTGTCGCACATCGGGTAATCGCCCGTTTCATTGCCCGCGAATATCACGTCGTAAACTGTCCCGCTTAAGTTCAGGACCATCATCCTCCATCTTTTCCTGCCGTCGTTTTCTACCTTTAGCGGCCAGATAGTACCGGGGTTAAGTCCGGCAACGCCTATCACAACACCTTGATTCTGGGCCTGGGTGGCGTTGGCGTGAAGAACGTAAGTCATGTAAGTCTTTCCCTTGTACGTGACGTCGATTTGGTCACCGACCGTGTAATTCGTGGTGTTCGCCCAAGTGAAGTTGCAGCTCCC
>JAGMCY010000154.1 GCA_023128965.1 Candidatus Aenigmatarchaeota archaeon
TCCTCACGTATTCCGTACTTCACCCTCAATCTCGTTTTTCGGATGTGCTTGAGCAGGTCCTTCAGCCCAAGCAGAAGCGTAAGCTCCTGTGTCGCGTATAGCAGCCAGTCCGCGTTCGAAAGGCGGACGTGAAGTTCTCCAGGGGTCACGCCGAAGTTTTCGAGTATCAGATCCTCCCCCATCTCCTCTGCCCACTCGGAGAAGAACCACGCGGTCTTGAGGGATCGCAGGTAATCGTCGTATTCGATGTCCCAGGGATTCGGGGGTTTCTCGAGCAGGAGTTTTTCGTTCTCAGCGAGCAGTTCGTTTATCCTCTCGAAATCGTTCTTTCGCAAGGAAAGGGCAGGCCGCATTTCAAGCGTGTTGGAGATGAGCTGGAGCAGAGCGAAGGGGTGAATTGACTTATCCGACTTTCCGAGGTTCTTTATGATATAATTCGCAGTCAAAGGATCGATATAGAGTTCGGAAACCCTCCTACCTATAAGCGTGGCTTCCAGCTTCTCATCGTCGACGAGGTCGCTCGCGGAACGGAATGGGTTCTCGTCGCTTTCGCTCCTTTCGGAACCCTTGATGAAGCCGAAATCTTTCAGCATTTCTATGACCCCCTCGAGCTTGCTTTTCAATAACGATAAGTCTCCGTACTGGTGAGCGTAAAAAGTCTTGGAGAAGAATTCTAAAAGGCTTTCTTTCGAAAAGGTTATGCCGGATGCTATAAGAGCGAGTGAATGCATACGGAGGACAGGCTCGACCCCGAGCTTTGATTGTATCTCTTCCGGTTCTCCCTTTATGTAGGTATCAAAAACATATTCCGCCTCTCCCTTGCTCTTCGCTATTAGGATCGCTTCGCCTTCCCTGTCATATGTAGGCCTTCCTGCCCTTCCCATCATCTGCTGTATTTCAAGGACCGGGATGTAATCGCTCCCACCGAATCTCCCGGAGAATCGTTTCAAATCTCTAATCACGACTCTGTATGCGGGCAAATTTACCCCCCATGCGAGGGTTGGAGTCGCGGCGATAACCTTTATAGTTCCTTCCTTGAAGCCGTCCTCTATCGCCTTTCTCTGCTTGTTCGTCAATCCCGCATGGTGGAAGGCAACGCCGTTAAGAACCTGGTTCGAGAGTTTTTCGCACTGCAAGGTTGGTCTTTCTACCGAACCGAGAACGCTTTCGGATATTTTTTTAAGCTTTGCTCTTTCGGACGTTTCGAGCCTCTCCTTCACCATCCTTCCGAGATTCCCGGCCAGGGATTCCGTATTCCTCCGGGTGGAAACGAAAACGAGCGCCTGTTTTTTCTTTCGCAAAGTGTCCTT
>JAGMCY010000155.1 GCA_023128965.1 Candidatus Aenigmatarchaeota archaeon
TCGTTATCCTCATCCGTCACGTTCACCGTGTAATTATACGTCCTGTTCCAACCGCCTGATGAAGGAATAACTTTTGGCTCTTCCAGAAGAGGGGCGGAGGAAAGGTAGAAGCTCACATTCGCTTTGTCCGGGTTGTAATAACTCCTGTTCGTGTAGAATTCAATCAGGTAATTTCCGACTTCTTTGTCCGATGTGTCCCAAGTGCAGTTGTACCACCCGTTTCCTTCCTCGACCAGACCGTTCGAAGCGTTACATTGGTAAGTCTTCCCAATGTCCTGGTTTGTGAGGTTGAAGTAAATCGTACCATCACCGATCAGATTGGTTATGTTGTTGTTGCATGCGTATTCGTCACTCACGTGACCTCGCAATGTCACGTTTTCTGTCCCCTTTGTGTAATTCGTATCCCCGTCCGGGGTTTGGATGGAATTGTTCAGATCACCCCACATAGTCATGTTGAATTCGGAGGATTCTGAATCAAACCAGCACTGATCACTCGTTACGTTCATCTTCCACTGGCGGATTCCTGGAGTGTAATTGCAATCGGGATTGAAATTAACCCTGTAATGCGTTCCATTTTCCGAGGCATTCATCTCCGTCCAGTCATTCTGGTTCTTCTTGATCCATGCCGAGAACGTATCGTTCCCTATACTCACGGTGTAGTTATTCATATCGCTGTCCCATACCTGCACGGAAAGCAGAGCGCTGCTGCCGGGCTGCGAATCAGAGCGATTTACAACAGAATTATTCCCGTCCCCTCCGTAATTTATGCTGGTCGTATCCCTCGTTATGTTATGCCACCCAATCGATGTGTTCACTACGTTCGAATTATCATCACTTGCGTTGAAGAAGAACGTCCAGTTCCCCAGATCGCTGGGACACGTGTACGTGTAATTGAACCATGCGAAGTAATCAGAGCAGTTCTCGCATTGCTTCTGACCTGAAGCTGTCCACCCGGAAGTGTGGTTTCTCCAGAAATAAATGTCCACCGTGTCGTTATCCTCATCCGTCACGTTCACGGAATAGTTATACCATTTACCCCAACCTCCGTTCCCCCCGATCCCAACCGGCGAAATATTCAGGGCTTCCAGTAAAGGAGAGGTCGAAAGATAGAATGTCGTTGTATCTGAACCGTTGTTGTAATAGTTCTCGCTAGAGACCATCTCAACGTTGTACCAGCCGAATTCCCCGTCCGAGGTGTTCCAGCTGCAGTTGTACCA
>JAGMCY010000156.1 GCA_023128965.1 Candidatus Aenigmatarchaeota archaeon
CGATGATAGGCATGGGCGAAAGCGATACGGAGAACCGAGCGCTCGAATCGGTTGAGAAGTCCCTTAACAACCCGTTGCTTGACGTCGATATAGAGGGGGCGACAGGCGCTTTGATAAACGTGTCCGGAGGAGAGGACATAACCATAAAGGAGTGCCAGGAAATGGTTGAAGCCGTGTCCTCGAAGCTCAACCCCGAAGCCAAGATAATATGGGGAGCTCAGATCATAAAAGAACTCGGAGACACCATAAGGTCCATGCTGATCGTGACAGGGGTGAAGTCCTCGCAGATATACGGACCCGAGAAGACGTACACAACCACGAAGCAGAAGGAGATAGAAAAGGTTCTGGGGATAGACTTCGTTGGATAGATAATCCCCTTTTAATTTATTTAAACCAATTTAAACAAAACCTATATAATACAGATTGAGGTCTAGGTATGGGTCTTAAAGATTCCATAAAAAACTGGAGAAGGGTTTTACAGGTAGCCAGGAAACCGAACAAAGAAGAGTTCATGTCCACGAGCAAGATCTGCGCGCTCGGTCTGGTTCTGATAGGCTTTATAGGATTCATTATATTCGTGGTTTCTATAATCTCGTGTTCTTTCGGGGGGTTCTGTTTATGATCTATACGGTGAGGACTACTTCCGGCAGAGAACACATAGTTATTGACATGATTTACAACAGGGTGAGAGCGGAAAAACTGGGTGTAAAGAGCATAACCCATCCTGGCGAACTGAAAGGTTACATATTCATCGAAGGCCCTGAGGGGGAAGTGAGGAAGGCTTTGCACGGGGTGATGCACATCAAGGGGTTGATAGAGAAGCCCATCGCCCTCGAGGAAATACAGCACTTCTTTGAAACCAAAAAGGCGAAAGTCGTGGTCAACGAACGGGATATCGTTGAGATAATAGGCGGACCCTTCAGGGGGGAGAAAGGGAGGATACGGAGGATCGACAGCATCAAGGATGAGGTGACGGTCGAACTTCTCGAGGCGAGCATACCGATACCAGTGACGATTTCGATAGAACTCGTGAGGCTCATAAAGAGGGAGAAGGTAGAAACGGAAGAAAGTAAAGAATAGCTTATCCTTTTTTCCCGCGTGATTTCTTCACAATCTTGTCATACATGTCCGTGGTTTTCACAACTTCCTCGTCTATCAATCTCCTTTCCTCGGGAGACATCGAACTGTAAATATTCTTGGCCTTTATGAAGGCCTCTTTCGCCTTTTTAATGTCGGTATCCGACAATTTCACCCCGGTTTCCAGCAGCTTTGTGATCCCCTCCAGCTTTTCCTTGTCTATCTTTGGTCTTTCTCTGCGGGCTGTGCCTTTTTTTAACCTCTTCTTCAACATGGACCTTATTTTCTTTTCCCTTTCCTGCTCCGCTTTTTCTTTTCTGGCAACTTCGGCCTTCTCCTTCTCTTCAGTCTCTTTCTTTGGAACTTCGGCCTTCTCTTCTTCGGTTTCTTCCTTGGGAAGTTCAACCTTCTCTTCCTCTTTGGGTTTTGTCCCTCCTGTAATC
>JAGMCY010000157.1 GCA_023128965.1 Candidatus Aenigmatarchaeota archaeon
ATGAGAGTTGATTACAACCTTCCTTTGGATGAGGAATGGAAGGTGACGGATCACACCAGAATAAGCATCACCCTCAAGACACTGAATTACATTCTCAATAAAAACGGAAAACTCGTTCTTATCGCACATCTGGGAAGGCCTGAGAACAGGGAGAAGGAACTCAGGATGAACGTGGTCGCTGACAGGCTTTCCAAACTTCTAGGGAAACACGTCAAAAAGCTTGACGGGTGCACCGAGGATTTCGTGCAGGAAGAAGTCAAGAAGATGAAACCGGGGGATATCGTTATTCTAGAAAACGTGAGGTTCTACCCCGAGGAAAAGGAAAAGGATGGTTTTAAAAGAGAGGGATTCGCCAAAAAGTTAGCGAATCTTGGGGACGTTTATGTTAACGAAGCTTTCGCGGCCTCCCACCGAAACCACGCCTCCATCACAGGCATCCCGAAATTCATACCCGGTTGCTGCGGCTTGAGCTTCATAAGGGAAGTGAACATGATAAACAGCATAGTCCAGAACCCCGAAAAACCTTACATCGCGATAATCGGAGGAACGAAAGGGGACAAGATGCTTGCCATAGAGAATCTCATCCCGAAGGTTGACAAGATACTAATGGGGGGTGTGTTAGGGAACACTTTCCTGAAAGCGAAGGGTTTTGAAATAGGCAATTCAAAATACGATGAAACGCTTGTTAACGAAGCCAAAAAGCTACTCAAGAGAGGAGGGGGAAAAATCGTTCTCCCCGTGGATGCGATGGTGGAAAACGAAATGGAGGCCGAACCCTTTCCCATTGAAGAGATAACCAAGGATATGAAGATAATGGATATAGGTCCTGAAACGATCGTTCGCTACAAGGACATTTTAAGAAATGCGGAAACAGTCATATGGGCGGGCCCGCTGGGGAAGTTCGAGAAGAAGCCCTACGAGAAGGGAACGCTTTACATGGCGAGTTTCATCTCCGGCCTGTACGCAAAAACACTCGTGGGCGGAGGGGACAGCATCGCCGCGATGCAAAAGCTAAACATGATGGAAAGGATGACCCATATATCCACTGGCGGGGGAGCGTTCGTGGATTTCATAACGAAAGAGAAGTTCCCCGGAATGGAGGCTCTTAAAGATTCTTATAAACGTTATGGTGATCTATTAAAAAAGTAAGAGGTGGTTGATTATGGCAATAAAGGTCGCTTTGAACGGTCCCGGAAGGACGGGGAAGAATTTCATATGGTCGTGGATTGAGAGGAAGAGAGAGGGAAAAACAGACCTTGAACTCGTCGCTATAAACGGCGTGAGAGGCGTGGAAGACGACAAGGGAATCGAATTCTTCGCTGAACTGCTGAGTTTCGATTCAACACATGGGCACCACTTCAATCACATACCCCACGGAAGGGATGAGGAAGGGAATGCCTGGATAGAATTGTCAGACCAGAAGGTCTATCTCTACAACAACAGGGAAGACCTTTCGAAGCTCCCCTGGAAAAGGCATGAAGTAGACGTGGTCATAGAATCCAGCGGGAGGTACAGGAAAAGAGAACAGGTTGAGGGTCACTTGAAGGCAGGCGCTCGGAAGGTTATTGTCTCTGCTCCCGGTAAGGGAGGTATTGAGACTTCGGTCGTTCTGGGCGTAACGGACAAGATACCGGAAAACGAGAAGGTGATAGATTGCGCTTCTTGTACAACAAATGCGATAGCTCCGGTTATCAAGATCGTGAACGACAACTGGGGGATAAAGAGGGGTTTCGTAATAACGGTTCACGCCCCCACGGATGACCAGAATATTCTTGACAGCTCGCACAAGGACCTCAGGCGCGCTCGTTCGCTCATAAATAACATAATACCCACGTCAACGGGAGCGGCGAAAGCGGTCGGGAAG
>JAGMCY010000158.1 GCA_023128965.1 Candidatus Aenigmatarchaeota archaeon
CCTTCGGGCACGTTTCTCCCTCACCAGGCTCGCAGAATCCATTACCGCAAACCGCTACAGGGCAGCCCCCCTCCGGCGATATTATGCAAAGCCACTGACCGTTATCACACCCGCACCAGAAAACCTCTGTCCCGTCAGGGCAGATGTACGGTTTTGTTTCGCCCTCCTCGCATTCCCTCGGACCCTCATGTCCAGTGCAGTCCGGTTCACAGGACGTGCACGGTTCGCAGCTGAGACACTCAGCAGCACCATCAATGCAGGTATTCGGGCAGGAAGCAACAAAGCCATCAGGACATTCCTTTGTCGAATCAGGGCATGTCACGCCTGCGCAGGGGTCAGCGGTCACGTTCTCCTGTGCAAGGCCGGAAGGCACGACCAGAACCAGGATAGCCATAAGAACGAGAACGAACGAAAGCAGTCTCATACAATATATTATTATTGCCCAGATCCCATATAAATAAATATAACAGTGTTATACCCTGTTTATACTTCGTTTCCCCAGACCTTTCAGTTTTTAAAATTTATTGCAAATGTAAAAATATGTACAGGGTTCTGCCGGGAACGGACATAAGAATATACAACAATCCTGAAAGAGGTTCAATAAAGTGCGTTTTCTCTGACTTTGACGGGACGATATCCAGACTTCGCAGCATGTGGAAAAACGTCATGGAAAACGTAATGGTGGAGTGCATATGCGGGAAGGGTGAATCACCCCCTGAAATAGCGGATCAGGTCCGGAAATACATTCACGATTCGGAAGGCATCCAGACGATTTTGCAGATGGAAGCCCTCGCAGAAATGGTTAAGGGATACGGTCTTGTTCCGGAAAACCAGGTACTGGACGCAAGAGGCTACAAGGAAATCTACAATCAGCGCCTGATGCCGTATGTGAGGAAGGGATTAAACGACCTGGAAGAGGGTAAAACAACACCCGAGGAATGCACGATAAGGGGAGCGGTCGATTTCTTCAGGAAAATGTCCGAACGTGGTGTAACAATGCATGTTTTCAGCGGGACCGACCTCAAGGACGTCCGGAACGAGGCGGCCAAGCTCGGGGTCGCTGAGTTCTTCGAAGGAGGCATTTACGGGGCGCTCGATTCCTTCGAGGAGTTTTCAAAGAAAGGGATGATGAAAGAGGTGATGCACGAACTGAAATTCAAAGGACCTGAAGTGGCGGTTTTCGGCGACGGCAGGGTTGAAATCGGAACCGGGAAGGAAAACAACGCAATAACAATAGCAGTCGCCTCCGATGACAAGAAAGGCCGTGGCTGGAACGAAGTCAAGGCAGAAAGGCTCGCAAAGACCGGCTGCGATGTAATGATCCCTGATTTCTCAGAAGGCGATGCCCTCTTAAAATACCTTTACAACGA
>JAGMCY010000159.1 GCA_023128965.1 Candidatus Aenigmatarchaeota archaeon
CCAGCCCACAGAGGCTTCTGCTTGTTTGGGAGGATCCTCGAAATTCTCGCTCACCATAACGAATCTCGGGACCGCGAGCGACACGTACTCGATAAGTTTACCGGACTGGGTTGTGCCGAGCCAGGAGAGCGTAATGGTCGAATCCGGGGAGGAGGAGAGCGTTAGCTTGTCCGCGTACCCGGAATTTGAAGGTAAAACCAGTTTTGACATAACCCTGAGTTCCCAGAATTCCCCGAAACTTAAAAAGACCCTTACAGGAAGCGTGGAGGCGATTGAATGCAAGGGCGTGACGGTGATCGTTTCTCCCGCCAGCCAGGAGGTCTGTAAAGGAATTCCTGCGAATTTAAAGGTCACCGTGAAAAATACCGGAACCGTTTATGATTCCTACGACCTGGAAACAGACGCAGGCACGCTCGAAAATAACAAGGTCAGCATAGAACCAGGAGAGACAGGAGAAGTCAGCCTGACTGTAGATACAAAGGAGCTTGAATTCGGGGAAAACATGATTACTGTAAAGGGCACAAGCGGGGAAACATCCGACCAGAACACTGTATCGCTCCTGGTGGAAAACTGTTTCTCAGCGGATTTCGGGGTGAGCCCTGAGAAACCCGAGGTGTGCGCAGGGGACGAGATAGACTACACGCTCGTTCTGAAAAATGTCGGTGGATTCAAGGACAATTACACGTTCGTTGTAGAGGACGAGGAGATAGGGTATGCCCAGCTTGAACCGAATGAATTGAAAATGTTCTCGACAAAAATGAAGATGGATTTCCCTGAAGGAGAATACAACATAACGTTCAAGGTCGTTTCAGAATACGTCTCAAAGGAAGCGGTCTCGACGGTTACCGTGAAATCGAAAGACGAGTGTTACAAGGTTGAAGTTTCGAGTGAGGATCTGGAAGTAAGAGTTGAGCCCGGAAAGGGAACCGTCCTGGCTGTTAAGGTCAAAAACACAGGTGGGAGAACCGATAGTTACTCCCTGGAACTCGAAGGACCCGAATGGGTCTATTTGAGCGAGGATTCCGTTTCTCTTGAGGGGGATGAAGAAGCCTACGTTTATCTTTACATCTCCCCAGGATACGAGGTTGAAAATAAAACGTATGATATTTCCCTGAAAGCGGAGTCAGCAAAGTCCGTGGACAGGATAAATTTCAGGGTCGGGGCAGGCGTTGAACCTGAGCCTGCGGAAGTAACAGAAGAACCAGGCATAACCCTTGAGACGGGGATCCCGACAGGAGCGATTGTTGGAGTGACGGGAAACACAGGGAAGGTCGTACTTCTCGCTGTGATAGTTCTGCTGATTATCGTAATACTCGCGGTCAAGTTCGTTCTTTTCGTTAAATAGGGGTTTGCCGGTATGAAATACACGATTGATCAAGCAAAAGGAACCATAAAATCAATCTTAAACATGCTTCCTCGTGTAAATTACTTCATTTTAAATTTAGAGAAAATAAGAGAAGTTCTATATAATGTTAATTCTGAAATAACCAATAATCATGGGGATTTAAATAGCGATTGCCTAGATGGAAATTTGAACTACATTAGGAATCAAAAATCAGCCATAAAATCAATTTTACCTAAAAATAAGGAAGAGGAAGATGAATTTAAATATTTTACTGGGAATTTCAAATATTTGATAACAGATTTCAAAATAATGCCGGGTGAACCTAAAGCAACGAATGAAAATAAAAAATTTTTCGAAAAATATGAGTGGGATGTAAAGAGCTTCAATCTCAAATTATCAATATTAAAGGATTTCTTAGAAGAACTTGATAAATACAAAAGTAAATTCATAAAAGCTAAGAACAGAAATTAAAATGGAATATAAGCCTCAATAACTGAGTATCTTCAGGATACCGTAAATTCTGCTTGCATTCAGGCTTATCTCAGCGAGCATTATCCAGGGGGCGTTACCCGTTCTCAGGAACTTCTTGAGCAATTTCCTGTAAAGCCAGGCCTTTGGAAAAGAATAATGGGAATTCATGTATTCCAGGACCTCTTTTTGCGATCTCCTGAGCCTTCCCCTTGCCCAGTTTATGACATCGTTCATTTGGATGTATCTGGTTTCGAAAACGACCCTCCCCTTTATTATGTTTTTAAGAACGGAATCCACATCATCCGCGTCCATTATGTTCAGCGAGTGTCCTATCATATCAAGTGTGTGGGCATCTGACCCGACCACCTTTGGGATTTCCGAGTTCTTGAATTTGGACAGGACGAATCTGTTGCTGATTTTGTCTATGTTCAGAGAATTGAATATCTCAACAGCGTCTGTTTTAAATGCGAAATTCCCAATACCCTGCCCTCTTATATCGAAGGGGTGTGGTGCGACAGCGATCCCTCCGGCCTCGTGAATACTCTCGATAGATTCCTCAACACTTAAGAAGTTTTCTACAGGTTCGGTTATCCCCAACGCTATCAAATGCCCTGATTTCGTTTGCAGTTCAACTGCCGGGATAAAGATGATTCCCTGTTTTTTCGCCTCCTTTGAAGCGGTTTTCCAGGCTTCTGTTGTTTCGTGATCGGTTATCGCTATTCCTGAAAGCCCGATCTTTTTCGCTCTCCTGATTATCTCTTCCGGTTTTGCCAAGCCTTCGCAGGGGATTTTCTTTCCCTTTGAATAGCATGA
>JAGMCY010000016.1 GCA_023128965.1 Candidatus Aenigmatarchaeota archaeon
TGTTATGAACCAAAGACCAACAGGATCTTGATAATACCATCCTGTTACGTTTATGGCTCCCATCATACAATCATCTAAAATGTCTTCTATCCTAATCAGATTTTATTGCTTAATCTTTCTATAACAATTTTGTAATTCAAAATTTATATTCTAGACTAGACTTCTTGAGTGACTTAAGTTACCTTGTTTTTAATACTCACCTTTTGAAAAACAAACCCATGAAGCTAAATAGCAGAAATCCTAATGTACACGAGACAAGCAAGAATAACTTTTTGTATGAAGGAAAATCAAATTCCCCTGTTTTAATGCTTTTGAGAACATACAAGTCAAAAAAATTGTTTATCTCTATCATGTGCCTTTTATCTAACTTAGATGGAGAAATTTTTGGTGTTTTGACATCGCATTCAACAACCTTTAATCTGTTTCTTTTCGCTTCGAGTATTATTTCGGTTTCTATCTCGAAATTGTTTGCCTGCAAGTTCATTTTTTCGAGCGCGTCCGTCTTTATAACATTGAACCCGGAAAGGCAGTCATGAATTTCGTAACTTGTAACAAACCTGACCCACCAATTTACAAATTTGTTGAAAAAAATTCTCTTGGAGGATCTTTTTCTTTCCCTGCTACCTATAACCATATCAGCTTTTGTTTTCTCGAGTTCGCCCACCAATTTGGGTATATCCAGGGGGTCCTTCTCGAAATCGCCATCAATTAATGCTATGTATTCGGATTTGTATTTTATGGCCTGTTTAATTCCTTTATGCAAAGCTTTGCCCTTGCCGTGTTTATTCTCAAAAACTAGTTTTACCTTTTTGAATTTTTTTACTAGTTCTACAGTGTTATCCGTGGACAAACCATCAACAACAATTATTTTGTCTGAAACCCTTTCTGTCCTTTTTAAAACATTTTCTATATTCTTTCCCTCGTTTAAAGTCGGTATAACAACTATCATATGCGATTAACCTCTTTAGACTTTCATCATAGAATTCTTACATTTTAAATTTAAATTGATGGGTTATGATTTTATAAAATCCCAGAGCACACCACTTCTTTTCATCCAGAATTTAACGTTTTGTTTTATAATCCTGAAGGGCTCTTCTGTTTTTCTGATTCTTCTCCAGATATAAGATAGTTTAAGGTAATAATCCCTGTAAGCCTTTCCTATAATTCCAGCAATTTCACCCGAGGGTATATCGCAAAAAGAGGTCGAGGTGAAATCGTATTTTTCCCATTCCTTTCTCGGGAGGGAATCGAAGATTTCCGACCCGGGTAGAGGAGTGAAGAGATTGAACGAGACGAAATCCGGTTTTATTTCATTTGCTAATCTAACCGTGTTCTTGATGCTTTCTTGGGTTTCTCCGGGATAACCGAGCATAAAGAATCCAACTGTCTCTATCTTTAAATCATCGCATAATTTGAATGCCTCCTTTACCTGTCTTGGAGTGGTTCCCTTTTTCATTAAATTAAGCATTCTGGGATCTCCGCTTTCCACGCCAAACTGTATCTGATAACAACCGGAATCCCCCATCTTCCTGAGCATTTCTTTATCAACGGTGTCAACCCTTGACAAACATCTCCAAGCGAAATCTAACCTTTCTTTTTGTATGAGATTGCATATCTCAATTACCCTTTTTTTGTTTACCGTGAATGAATCATCAAAAAAAGTCAGATCCTTAAAGCCCCTATCTACAAGGAATTTCACCTCTTCAAAAACGTGCTTCGCACTCCTGTACCTGTATTTTTTCGAATAAAATCCCGCTGAGCAGAATTTACACTGAAACGGGCAACTGCGTGAGGTTATAGTAAAAGCTATGGGTTTCCTCTTCGCTATGATATCAAAGTATTTTTTTGAAAGAAGGTCTATCGCCTGAAATGGAAGGGAATCGAGGTTTTCAACTGGTTTTCCATCTTCGTTTACGTGAATTTTGTTATTCTTGTCTTTCCACGTTATCCCTCTAACTCCTTTGATGTCCTGTCCTTTTTCAAGACATCCTACCAGATCCACGAGAACCGCATCAGGCTCTCCTCTTACCACAAAATCACAAAATTCTATAAGCTCTTCGTGAAAATAGGCGGAGTGCAGACCTATGAACACGACTCTCGTTTTGCTTAGCTCTTTAATTTTCTGGGATAACCGAATATCGTTATTAATTGTTGGTGTACTTGTATTGATCACAACCAAATCAAACTCATTCGTCATCTCGATATCAAAATCGTCAACCTGCGCATCCAAAATTTTCACGTCAACACCCAAAAAATCTCTCAAAGCCGAGGCTATGTAAGCTAAACCTATGGGTGGGTATATATAGGGCGCTTTAAGGGGAACACCTGCACATCTGCTGAGAACGGGGTCTTTTAAAAGTTTCCTTTGCGAATAAGAGGGGTCCAATAATAGGATTTTCATGATATATTAATCATAATATAAGTTTTAAAAATCATCTTATTTCAATAACTAAAATTATTAATCAATAATCATTTTTAATTCGTTGCTTCTTAGTCTTCTTATCTCCCTTACAGCTAAAAATAAAACCACATAATAAGGTATCTGGGTTATTACCAAGGAAGAAACTATATCCATTTAGCCTCTCTCCTTTAATTCCCTTATCTTTTCAAACTCCTTCCTGAGCTTGTGGAGTTCATACGCTGCTATTATGCAGGCTACTCCCAAAGGAATTTGGCTTATTATCACTGCTTCCGCTGTGTTCATAATTCACCTTGGGTTATTATTATGAAATATCTTTAAAAATTTTAATTTCAAATCATGTTCATGAAAAGGCTGGACTTGAAGGTTGGCTTCTCCTGCAACAACAACTGCAGGTTCTGCGTGCAAGCGCATAAAAGGCATCTTGGCGATAGAACCACTGAAGAACTTAAGAAGGAAATGGATAAGGGGATAGGAACGGGTTGCGAGGGAATTGTCTTCACGGGAGGGGAGCCGACCGTACGGAAGGATATAATAGAACTCGTTAAATACGCGAAGGGTGCTGGTTACAGAATTATACAACTCCAGAGCAACGGCAGGATGTTCTCCTATATGGATTTCGTGAAAAAACTGATAAAGGCCGGAGCGAACGAATTTTCTCCCGCCCTGCACGGGCATACCCCAGAAATACACGATTATCTCACGAGATCTCCTGGCGCTTTCAACCAGGTAATTCAAGGTATCAAGAATTTGA
>JAGMCY010000160.1 GCA_023128965.1 Candidatus Aenigmatarchaeota archaeon
TATTCCCTCTTCTTCGCTAGCTCTGCTTGTTCCAAAGGGACGCCGCAGTGCTCGCGAATCTCGCTGGGGCTCATGTCCCCGAAACCGACTACTTGGATCCCCCTCTTTTTTATTGATTCCAGGACTTTTCTCAATTTTTCATATTCGATTCCGAGCTTTATGACAAGATATTCTCCGTCAACATGATCGTATTTGAAATCGAAAGGGAAGTAGTTTTTGGGTATGAGTATCGCTCCGCCGTTCTCTACTATAAACGGGTCTTTATTCCCAAGTTTCCTCCTGTACAGCTCCGTTTCCTCCCTTGTTTTACTCGTGCAGAAAACGAGTGGGGTTTTGGTTTTTTTTATTAATTTCAGGGCAGGTAGCGCTTTATCAAAAGAATAACTCTTGGGGTCAAGCAGGGTTCCGTCAAGATCTGTGAAAATTATAATCTTCATACGTAAAGCCACTTGGGATATTTTTTAAACTTTTTCCTGTACTCATGCAAAGTGATCATGGGCGGGCGTTCTCTTTCGGTTATTATTTTATTTTTCAAGTGATACTCGCCATCACGTCTCTCTATAATTCTGTATTTGTTTTTGATCTTTTTAACAAGTATCAGTTTCCCAAGTGTATTCGCTCTCTTAGCGAATACTTGAAGTATCCCGAAGGCCATGTTGCTGAGACCGGATAACTCCTGGTTTCTGTGGACCCTTCTTACCAGATCCACCTGTGCTATGGAGTTGAGGCCGAACTTTTTAACAAGGTCTATCATCATCCCTGTTTCAACCCCGTAACCGGTGAAATAAGGTATTTTTTCCAGGGCTGTCCTCCTCGCTGCGGCTTCTCCGCTGAGCGGTTGCACGAAACCAGCAAGCCTCGGGAAATACATGTTGAGCAGTGGCCTTATCAAGAGTTCCGTGACCCTCCCTCCTCCCAGGGGCTGGAGTTTGTCCCCAAACCTCAATGGTCTTTTGTAGTAGGGTTTTACGAACTTTATTTTCGGATGGGTAAGCAAAGGACCAAGAGGGCCGTAAACAAACCTCGGATGGATGTTCCGAATGTCAGCATCAACCCAGCAGATAATGCTTCCACTTGCAACATACAATCCCTTCCATAAGGCTTCCCCTTTGCCCCTCCAGTTTCCTCTTTTTTTGAGTATTTCGCTGTCGAAGCAAACCGTAGCTCCTGCATCTCTAGCCACCTCCCTCGTTCTGTCCGTGCTGTGGGAATCAATAACGATTATTTCATCAACGAGCCCGTGCTTGTCCATTAAACTTGACTTTAAAACCCTGACCACCTTTCCTATCGTACGTTCCTCGTTCAAGGTGGGTATTAAAACGCTTATCGTCTCTTTTTGCTTCCTTTTAAACTCGACCAATCTCTTAATGTGGGAAAAACTCTTGTATTTGAACCTGTTTTTAACGAACCATTCTTCTACTTTCATAAGTTATTAAAGTTTCGTTGGTGGGTATAAAAAAGTTTAATTCCAAGAAAAGGCTCATTTCCTCCATTTCTTTTTAACATACCCTACGAGATCGACCAGCCGTTTGCTGTACCCCCACTCGTTATCGTACCAGGCAAACACCTCTATCAGATCGCCCTCTATGTTCGTGAGCAGGGAGTCGAATATCGCTGAATGCGGATTTCCTATTATGTCCAACGAAACTATCGGCTCCTCGCAGTATTGTAGTATACCCTTGAGCTTGCCTTCCGCCGCCCCCTTGAAAGCCCTGTTTATCTCATCCACGCTCGCTTTTCTGCGAAGCTCTACAACCAAGTCCACGATAGAACCGTCCGCAACCGGCACGCGCATGGCTGAGCCTGTCACCTTTCCTTTCAGTTTCGGTATGACCTCTCCCAGGGCTTTCGCTGCTCCTGTGCTCGTAGGGACTATCGAAGTCGCTGCGGATCTCCCCCTCCTCCAGTCCTTGTGAGGAGCGTCGAGAAGCCTCTGGTCCGATGTGTATGCGTGGATGGTCGTCATGAAGCCCTTCACTATCCCGAATTTGTCGTCAAGGACTTTAGCCACAGGAGCGAGACAGTTTGTAGTGCAGGAAGCGTTCGAAATAACATCGTCTTTTTTCGGGTTATAGGTATTTTCATTCACACCAAGAACTATCTGCCTGATGGGCTTGTCTCCCTTTGGCGGAGCGGAAATTATCACCTTCTTCGCTCCCGCTTTCAAGTGACCCTCAACCTGTTCCCTCTTTCTGAAAAAACCCGTGGATTCTATCACCACGTCAATCCCTAGCTTCCCCCATGGAAGATTTGCTGGGTTCTTTTCCGAGAACATCAGGATCCTATCGCCGTTCACGGAAATGAAGTTTTCCCCTGCCTTTATTCTCCCCTTAAACCTCCCGTAAACGGAATCGTACTTGAAAAGATGTCCCATAGTTTTCGCATCTGCCAGATCGTTCACAGCTACGACATTGAAGTCCCTATTTCCCAGGGAAGCCTTCAGAAAATTCCTCCCTATCCTTCCAAAACCATTAATAGCGACTTTCAGCATAACATCACCCTATTTGAATTTATGAAATATCTTCGTAATAAAGGTTTCATTTCAAAGCTGCGAGAGCATCCGCAATCGAAGAGGCGTCTCCAATACCCGTTATGACTTTTGGTTCAGGCGTTACGTAAGCTGGGATCAACACGGAATCCTTCCCTTCAATTTTCTTCACCTCGTATCTATCGAGTTTCGAAACCCTCTCAAGGTTTTCCCTTATACCCCCGAATAACTTTGCAGCTGGAACCTTCACGGAATACTCCCCTGCTTTCGAGTTTTTCTCCCTGTCCTTCCGGAAGAAGGTTAACCTGTATTTGATCGAATGGATCGTGAGCCTATCAAGACCGCTACTTTTCATGAATTCCGAGAAAAACCCCGGATTTTCGAGAGGATCGCCTTCGAAACCTATGAATTTCGTCTCGCATTCGTTCATGCCCAGCGAATTCAAAACCCCTTCATCCGTTAGTTTCTTGATCGCATATCTTATGGTTTCCGTTCCCTCGCCGAGCTCCAGGTGGACCTTGCATTTTTTCCCCGTCAAGATATCCGAGATTAAATCGACCTTATTCCTGTATGTAGGGGAGACCAAATGAAAACCGCAGAGCCAGAGCATATCCGCGAAATTTATG
Source organism: Candidatus Aenigmatarchaeota archaeon (assembly GCA_023128965.1). Classification (GTDB taxonomy): domain Archaea; phylum Aenigmatarchaeota; class Aenigmatarchaeia; order QMZP01; family QMZT01; genus JAZGEG01. The sequence goes on from JAGMCY010000160.1 coordinate 3,115, forward strand.
TTCTTCCAGAAATGTTCATCCAACCTGCATTCGTAAGAGGCGGGATCAAAGGTGAATATCTTCCTGTGATCTTTCCTTTCGAAAGATAAATGTTCGAATTCTGGATCGTCCATAATAGTTTCAAGAGGTTCAACAAAACCTCTTTTGTCAGCTAATTCTATTCCTTTATGTTTGCTGAGCATTTCCATTATCGATTTAGGTCTTAAAGGACACGACAAAACACATGGAATTCCCAATTCGTTGAGAACTAGTGCTGCGTTACCTGCATTCCCCCCTATTTTCCTTATCCCTTTGAAATTCCCCTTCAAGAATTCGAAAAGTTCTTTGTCTATCAAACATTCGCAGTCTTTTCGTTCGTTTTCCAGAACGTAAACTATCTCTCCGGGTTTCGAAAGTATCTCCTTTGAGGGTTTCACGGGCTCGATCCCTTCGAATTTTTTTGTATCGTAATCGGTTATTATGGAATCCAGATTCGTGAACAAACCAACGAAAATCCTCATGTTTATAATTTCATTTTGGTTAATTAAAAACACCCGTAAAATCGTTCGAAAATACCGGTAAAAAACTTATATTACTAAAATACAATTTCAAAATTACGATGAAAGGTAAATTTAAGAATATCGGTTTCATTTCCACGAGGATCGCAGGTACGGATGGAGTATCTTTAGAAATAGAAAAATGGGCCAAGGTTCTGGAGAGAAATAAATATAATTGTTATTACTTTGCTGGAGCATCCGATAGACCACCCAAAAAATGCTTTTTGGTGAAGGAAGCGCACTTCGGGCATCCGAAAATCATGAAAATAAGAAAAGGATGTTTCGGGAAAGAAGAGCGTTCCCCTGAAATCAGCAAATTAATTGAAAACTTGAAAAATCAGCTCAAGAAAAAAATTCAGCAATTTGTTGAGAAGTTCGATATAGATTTGATCATCCCTGAGAACGCGTTAGCCATTCCCATGAACATTCCTTTGGGTTTGGCAATTACAGACTTCATTGCTGAAACTGGTTTCCCCACAATAGCGCATCATCACGATTTTTATTGGGAAAGAAATCGCTTTCTGGTTAATTCGGTGAACGATTATCTGGACCGGGCATTCCCGCCAGATTTGCCTTCCATCGAACATGTGGTGATAAATTCCATTGCCAGTGAGGAGTTAAGTCATCGTAAGGGGATCTCGAATACAATTATCCCGAATGTCTACGATTTCGCTTCCCCTCCTTCCCGGTCGGACAGCCATTGCCCGGATCTGCGAAAGCGCATTGGATTAAAAGAAAACGATTTGTTTGTCCTCCAACCCACGCGCGTGGTCCCGCGTAAATGCATTGAAACATCGGTTGAACTTGTTCATCAAATGAAGCTGAAAAATCCCGTGCTCGTTATCTCCCATGCTAGCGGTGATGAGGGAAGCTCTTATTACGAAAACATCAAAGAATATGCGAAAAATCTGGGTGTGAAAATTGTTTCTATCGAGAAGATTATCGGACCTAAAAGAATGGAGAAGGGGGAGGGGAAGATTTATACCATAGGAGACGTGTATCTATGCGCGGATTTGGTAACATATCCTTCAAGTTATGAGGGATTTGGAAACGCCTTCCTTGAGGCAATTTATTATAGAAAACCTGTTGTTGTGAACAGATACCCGATTTACATCGTGGATATTGAACCAAAGAGATTCGATCTGATCGCCATCAACCGTTTTGTCACGAAAGAAACAATCAAAAAAATCAGAGAGATTCTGAAAAACGAAAAACGAAGGGAGAAAATGGTGGAAAAGAATTACCGTGTGGCGCTTGAGTATTTTTCTTATGAGGTGTTGGAGAATTCGCTAAAAGATACCATTGAGGAGCTACAAAAAGGGTGAGAATGAAATGAAAAACTTAAACATCGCTTTGCTGCATTACTCATGCCCTCCCGTGGTTGGAGGTGTAGAGGAAGTCGTTAGCCAACAGTCCTCATTATTTCACAGGCATTTTCAGAAAGTCAAAATCTTTACGGGTATGGGGGCGCAATTTTCCGATTATTTTCAGGTAGAGATCAACCCATTACTCGGGTCGCGAAACAAAAAGATATTACACGCCCACAAGTCGGCAAGAGAGGGGAACCTCAAGCCAATCGAATCACTGACCCTGAAGATTTACAAGTATCTAAAGCGTTCACTCCAGGATTTCGATATCCTAATCGCCCACAATGTCCTGACCATGCGCTACAACCTACCATTAACTCACGCCCTCCTACGTTTGGCTGAGGAGGATTTTATCCCCATAATTGGCTGGGACCATGATTCTCCTTATTTCTATCATGATTATCCTTCCTACTTGGACGAAGAACCGTGGAGTATCCTTAAACAATATAATTCAAAGGTATGTTATGTGGTTATTTCAGAGAGCCGTAAGAGACAATTCGAAAAGTTATACGGCAAGGGGAATAACATTCATGTCGTGCCTAATGGTATTGACCCCATTACCTTTTTTGGATTGAGCCCTTTAACAATTCGGTTAATCCAGGAACAAAATCTCTTTGATGCCGACCTTTTAATAGTGCAGCCATCGCGCCTACATCCACGAAAAAATGTGGAATTGTCAATCCGCGTGTTGCGAGCGCTTAAGGATAAGGGGATAAATGCACGTTTGTTGATTACAGGTACTTATGATCCCCACGAGTCTAGAACGGTCGAATATTATAAGAAAATCCTGTCACTTGCCCGGGAATTGAACGTTAAGAAGGACGTTCTTATGACAGCAGAATACAAATTTAAGAGCGGTCAACGACTCATCCCCAGTCGTATTATAATGCGGGACCTTTACCTGATTTCCGATATCTTATTCATGCCCAGCATACATGAAGGGTTTGGCCTTCCGTTGCTGGAATCCGGCATGATTAAATTACCTGTTGTTTGTTCTGACATTTCTCCTTTCAAAGAAGTCGGGGGTAATGAGGTCTGCTTTTTCGAACTAAGTGAAACCCCTGAAGAGATCGCTGAAAAAATTCTCAATTTACTTTCGATTAGAAAATCAAACCGTTTTTTCCGCAGGGTTATCAAAGATTATACATGGGATAACATATACAAAGAGAAATTGCTTCCTCTTTTGACTGAAATAAAAGAAAGGGCCTGAAATGATTTTAAACCCTGGGTGAAAATTTATTCATGTTATATCTCGTGGGCCTAGGCGTGTGGAACGAGAAAGACATCTCGCTTCGCGGGATCGAGGTTTGTAAGAAATCGGATTCTGTCTACTGCGAATTGTACACGGCGTACTGGGGAGGAGACCTTAAGAAACTGGGAAAATTAATCAGTAAGAAAATCGAAATCCTTGAGAGGAAGGATGTGGAGGAGGGATCGGATAAAATCCTGGAGGATGCTAAATCGAAAGATATCGTACTCCTCGTCCCGGGTGATCCTCTCGTGGCGACAACGCATGTTCATCTGATTCTGGAGGCGAAGAAAGCGAACATACCCATCGAAATCGTTCATTCCTCCTCGATATACACGAGCATCTCTCGAACCGGTCTGCAGATATACAAGTTCGGCAGGACGGGAACTGTCATAACCCCGAAAGGGGGGTATGAAAGTCGGGGGTTCTACGATTTGATCAAAGAAAACCTTAAACACGGTCTGCATACGCTTCTTCTCCTCGACAGGGACATGGGGACGAAAAGAGCGCTCGAAATACTCAAGGGGATAGAAAGCGGGGGGGGGAAGAAAATCTTGAAGCATGCTGTCCTCTGTTCGAAACTGGGGTCGGAACACGAAAGGATCGTTTACGGGAAGATTGAGGATTTGCTTGATATGGACCTCGCCCCCCCGGCCGTGATAATCATCCCCGGAAAGCTTCATTTCATGGAGAAGGAATTCTTGGAGATGCTGGAATAGAAATTACTGAATCTCCCTGTAAAATGAAACGTCTATCGAAAAGAGCCCGACACCCACGACTATCATCAGAACCACTATCAGGACGAGCGTGATGAACGGGTCGAGATTCGCAAAAGAATACGCGATCAGGTAGACGAGGAGGAGGACTGCTATTAAAAAGACTATGGAAACTATTATCCTTAACTTCCAAGAGAACTGCTTCACGTGGACTTCGTCCCTTTTGAATGCCATGTTGAAACCTCACAACCAAGTTTCTATATATATTTATAAATTAATTTAACATAAATATTGTCATTCGCGTGGTTTGACTATGCATTCGCTGCCCGTATTCGATTTGAATGGAAAGGAGAAGGGGAAGATTTCGTTACCCGAAACTTTCTCGGAAAAGGTTCGAATTGATCTTATTCGAAGGGCGGTGCTTGCGGAGGTGAGCAAATCAAGGAAGGCGTACGGAAGCGATCCTCTCGCTGGGCACAGGAGTTCCGCCCATTACCACGGGAGGAGGTCGAGAAGAGACACGCAGATGAACAGGGAGCTCGCGAGAATGAAAAGGATTCACGGTCAGGGTTTTCTCAACCTTACGGTGAGGGTCGTCCCGCAGGCTGTGAAGGGCCGAAAAGCGCATCCCCCAAAGCCCGGAAAGAAATGGGCTCTGAAAATAAACAAGAAAGAACGAAGGAAAGCGCTAAAATCGGCGCTAGCAGCGACGCTTGACAAGGACCTGGTTTCGGGAAGGGGACACAGGATTTCAGGGGTGAAGCATGTCCCGATCGTGATAGAGGACGGGTTCCAGAAAATAAGCAAGACTTCCGAGGTGATCAAAACCCTCGAAAAGTTCGGTCTGGAAGAGGAACTGGAGAGGTGTGGAAAGAAGAAGGTGAGGTCAGGAAGAGGAAAAATGAGGGGTAGAAAATATCGAACGAGAAGAGGACCTTTGGTGGTCATAGAGAAGGACGAAGGAGTTCGAAAGGCTCTAGGGAACGTACAGGGAATTGATGTTTCACTCGCGAAAGAGCTGGATGTGAGTTCTCTCGCTCCGGGCACGCACCCGGGGAGGTTCGCGATATTCACTAAGTCCGCTATAAAGGAGTTGGATTTGAATGGCAGAGAAAAGGGGAAGTGAGAAGGGTAGGAAAGAAAAGGATGCGTGGGATGTCCTTATATATCCTCATCTCACTGAAAAATCAATGAACATGGTTGAGCTGGAGAACAAATTAGTATTCATAGTTAATAAAAAGGCGGACAAGAATGAAATAAAGGAAGCGATTGAGAAGGAGTTCGAGGTGAGGGTTGAATGGGTGAGGACAGAGATAACGACAAGAGGTCAGAAAAAGGCCTTCATAAAGATACACCCTGACTTTTCCGCGGCAGACATCGCTTCCAAATTGGGGATGATATAACATGGGCAAGAGGATAATCAGCCAGAGGAGAGGAAGAGGTTCGCCCACCTACAGGGTCCCGAAAAGAGGGGAAGATATCAGGATTACTTACAAGAACGTGGAAGGCGAAGTCATGGACATCATAAACGATCCCGGAAGAAACTCGCCTGTGGCGAAAATCAGGTATTCGGACGGGACATCGGATTACCTCATAGCGCCAAAGGGTTTGAAAACAGGGGACAGGATGGATTTCGTTTCGCCCCTTTCAAAAATCCCGGTTGGCGCTCAGATATTCGGAATTGAAACCTCCCCGTTTTCCGGCCCGAAATTATGTAACGCCCCGGGCTCGTTCGCGACACTCGTTTCAAAGGCAAAGAAGAAATGCGTCATTCGGCTCCCTTCAAAAAAGACAAGGGATCTCAACCTTGAATGCCGAGCGAGTGTAGGGATTCCGGCAGGGGACGGGTTCAAGGAGAAGCCATGGGTGAAGGCCGGGAAGAAATGGATTGCAATGCACAGGAAAGGGAAATTGTATCCCAGAACTTCGGGCGTGGCGATGAACGCGGTCGATCACCCGTTCGGGGGCCCGACCAAACCCGGTAAGCCCATGACCGTGAGTAGGCACGCGCCTCCCGGAGCGAAGGTAGGGTCATGGGGAGCGAGGAGGACCGGAAAGAAGAAAGGGAAAGGGTGATGGTGATATATATGGCGAAGTTTGCGTTCCGCGGGAAATCTTTCGAAGAGATAGAGGGAATGGACCTGGAAGAGTTCAGCCTTTTGCTGAAATCCAGGCAGAGGAGATCTCTGAAACGAGGGTTGAACGAAAAGCAGAAGAAGTTGCTCGAGAAGATAAGGAAAAATCCTAAGAAATTCCACAGGACACGTTGCAGGGAAATGGTAATACTCCCTGAAATGGTGGGCGTGAAGATTGGAGTGCATAGCGGAAAGGAATACATCCCCCTTGATATTAAACCAGAGATGATCGGTTACAGGCTCGGGGAGTTCGTGATGACGAGGAAGGTCGTGAAGCATTCCGCTCCTGGTTTCGGGGCGACGAGGTCTTCGAAGTTCGTTCCGTTGAAGTGATGTTTATGGTTGAATACACACTGAACCTGAATCCCAAGAAGTCGGCGAGGGCGTACGGGAGAGCGTTAAGAATATCCACCAAAAGCTCGGTAACGGTATGCCGCACGATTTCCGGTATGAATCTTTTGAAGGGCAAGAGGCTTTTGGGGGATTTGATAACGGAGAAGAGAGGTCTGGACGGGAAATATTACACGAATGCTTCCAAGGAAATACTTAACGTTGTAAAGTCGGCGGAGATGAACGCTGAATTCAGGGGTCTGGACACGGGCAGGCTTGTGATATTCGCTTCCGCTCATAAGGGTTTTTCTTTCATCCGCCCCAGAAGGCTGAAGATGAGGAGAACCAGGAGGAAAATGACGAACATACAAATAGTTTTGCAACAGAAGTGATTACTATGCTCATGAAAAGCTTTTTTGTGGATTATGCGGTAAGGAAGACAAAGATAGAGGATTTCATAAAAAAATATTTCCCTGAGGAAAGTTATTCAAAAGTCGGGCTGGAAAGGACGCCTTTGGGCGTCAAGATAATTATATACACGGACAGACCAGGAAGGATAATAGGGGCAGGAGGCAGGAAGATCAACGAGTTGACCGACAGGCTGAAGGAGGAGTTCAAGCTCGAGAATCCGCAAGTGGACGTTAAACCAATCGAAAAACCCGACCTGGACGCGAAAATCGTTGCGAAAAAAATAACCTCAGCGCTTGGACGTGGTTACAACTACAAAAAGATCGGGAACATAATGCTGAAAAGGGTCATGGGCGCGGGGGCGATAGGGGTGGAAATCATTATCTCCGGAAAGCTCGGTGGCTCGAAGGGAAGGACAGGGAAATTCATAGACGGTTATCTTAAGCACTGTGGTCAGCCTGCGAAAGAACTGGTTGACTACGGATTCGATGAAGCGAACACGAAACCGGGTAAGATAGGCGTTCAGGTAAGGATAATGGAATCCGTTCCTTTGATAGCGGAGGATATAGAAGAGGAAAAGGATAAAAAGAAGGAATCCAAAAATAAAGAAGAATAGGGTGTTTTATGGCTATTCTGAGGAAAAAGGACATAAGAAAGATGGATGAAAAGGAACTTGAAAAACAAATGAAAGAGCTCAATTTGGAACTTTCCAAGGAAAAGGCGAACATACACATAGGAGCCACTGTAACCTCTCCTGGCAAGCTGAAAGAGATCAGGAGAACGATTGCCAGGATAAAAACTATCAAGAATGAGAAAAGGGGAGAATGAAAGGGTATTTAGAGTTTTCGAAACCTGTATATTCGATTTTTGAAACAGCAAAATTTGAAATAAAGGGGAGTGAAATCGGAAGATGACGGAGATTTGCCCTAACTGCGGCCTTCCGAAGGACATTTGCGCATGCGAAACGATCGCGAAGGAAGAGGAAAAGATAAGGATTTCTTCCATAAGAAAGAGGTTCGGAAAGAGGGTGACCTTGATCGAGGGGATAAGCAGGGACGTGAATTCGAAAGGTATCCTGAAGGAACTGAAAACCAAGCTCGCATGCGGCGGGACAATGAAAGACGATGTGATCGAACTCCAGGGAGACCACAGGAGAAGGATAAAGGAGATTCTGGTAAAACTCGGTTTTCCGGGCGACAAGATCGAGGTTTCGTAAATTTAGGGAAAAACCAAGGGGATAGATTTTTACAATCTGGATTCTATATTTAATTATGAGAACTCCTGAAAATCTCGTCCGCCACGAACTGATAGGACTGAAAGCGAAAGTAGTTGATAGTTCAAACCCGAAAAACGTTGGGATAAAAGGACGGATAGTGAACGAAACGAGGAATACTCTCGTTATCGAAAAAACGGACGGGAAGGAAGTTAAATTGGTAAAAGAAGAGAACGTTTTTGTTTTTGATTTGGGTGGGGAAAGGATCAGTGTGGACGGGAAGATTCTGGTTGGAAGACCCGAGGACAGGATAAAGAAGAAGTTCAGGAAGTGGTGAAAGCGCAGTCTTTTTAAATATTTGTTTCTATTAGTATATCCAAACAGTTAACTGTTAATGTATTTAAATAAAGACTGTCAATTGGATTATTATGAAAAACGAGAAGACCGGAAAGGCGGGGAAGGCGAAGGAAAAGGATATAGGTCTGGGTTTAACTCAGCCTAAGGAAGCATGCGAAGATCCGAAATGCGCCTGGCATGGTAAGCTCGCTGTTCGCGGAAGGGTTTTCAGGGGGAATGTGAAATCCGCGAAGGCGCACAACACGGTTATTGTGGAGTGGGGGTATCACAGGCTCATTAGGAAATACCAAAGGTATGAAAGAAGGAAATCGTACGTGACGGTACACAACCCCCCATGCATGAAGGCGAATGAGGGGGATTCGGTTGTTATCGCCGAGTGCAGGCCGTTATCAAAAACTAAAAATTTCGTTATCGTGAATGTTGAAAGGGGGAGAAAATGAAGGCTGTATCTTCGAAAATCTCGTATGGTCTTTCCACGAAGTCCCTGATAAAATGCGTGGATAACTCTGGGGCGAAGACACTGGAGATAATAGCTGTGAGGGGATACAAAGGGAAAAGAAGGACGAAACCAAAGGCGGGTGTGGCAAGCATGGTTTTCTGCAGGGTGTACAGCGGGACTGAGAAGGTTCGCCATCAAATATTTCGAGCGGTGGTCGTCAGGCAGAAAAAAGAATTCAGGAGGCCGGATGGGATGCGTGTTCAATTCGAGGATAACGCAGCGGTGATAATTGATGAAAAGAACGATCCAAAAGGCTCGCAGATAAAGGGCCCAATAGCGAAGGAAGTGGTTGAAAGATTCCCTACAGTTGGTAAAATCGCGACAATAGTGGTGTGATATGAAGGAATGGTCAAACAAATGGGTTTCGAGCAGGCAACCAAGAAAACAGAGGAAATACAGGTACAACGCCCCCCTACACGTGAGGCAGAAGTTTGTCTCGGCCCACCTTTCAGAGGTTTTGAGGGGAAGGTTTGGTAAACGCTCGCTCCCCTTGAGAAAGGGGGATGAGGTTAAGGTTATGAGGGGCTCGGATAAAGGGTTTAAAGGCAAAATAGAAAGAATAGACCTTAAAGAGGGAAAAGTTTACATTGAGGGATTAAACGTTAAAAAGGTTGATGGATCGGAAGTTTTGAAGCCGAAAGACCCCTCGAACTTGCTCATAACCGAGTCTAAAATGGAGGATAAGAGAAGGCAGATGATCGTTGAGAGATCAAGGGAAAAGGAAGAGGAGAAAGCAAAGAAAAAAGGTGAATGACATGCATTTGAAGAGATATTCCATCCCTAAATACTGGAAATTGAGGAAGAAGGAAGAGGAGTTCGTTGTTTCTCCAAGGCCGGGACCGCACAAAAAATCCGAATGCATTCCTTTGCTCGTAATACTCAGGGATGTACTGAAAATATTCGAAAACGCTAAAGAAGCGAAAAGCACGATTAAGAAGGGGGATATTCTGGTTGACAAGAAGGTGAGGAAAGACCCGAATTACCCAGTCGGGCTGATGGATGTTATGGAAATTCCGAAGGTTAAAAAATATTACAGGGTTTCCGTGGATAAACACGGTCTCTTCCTTGAGGAGATGGGTCCTTCGCAAGCGGACAAAAAGCTCTGTAGGATACAGGACAAGAAAACGATAAAGGGAGGCGTAAATCAGCTTAACCTCCATGACGGGAGAAACATCCTGACCGAGAAGAACGTTCACAAGCCAAACGATTCGCTTCTTATTGAAATACCAACACAGAAGATTTTGAAGCACTTCAAGTTCGATAAGAATTCGCCTGCCATCGTAATTTCCGGAAAGAACATCGGGGTGAGAGGGAAGGTGAAGGAGATTTTCAATCGAAAAACAATGCTCGAGAGCAATCGTGTCGTTCTGCAAACGAAGGAAGGGGAGATAGAAACAGTCAAGGAATACGTACTGGTTGGTGAGGTTAAATGAATCCCATGAGAGAGATAAAACTGGAGAAGGTCACGATCAACATAGGGGCTGGCGAGGCCGGACCGAAACTTGAGATGGCAAAGAAGCTCCTTGAAAAGCTTTCGGAAGGGAAGGTCGTGGTTACAAAAACCCATAAGCGGACGACCTTCGGCGTTGCGAAGAAAAAGCCCATAGGCGTGAAGATAACGATGAGGGGGGAAAGAGCGAAAGAGTTCCTCAGGAACGTGCTAAAAGCTAATGAAAACCGTATAAGTCCTGAACAGTTCGACAACAACGGGAACTTCTCGATAGGCGTGAAAGAGTACATAAACCTCCCAGGGATAAAGTATGATCCTGAGATAGGGATAATAGGTATGGATGTTTGCGTTACGTTGGAAAGACCCGGATTCAGGGTCAAGAAAAGGAGGATACGTCCGAAAAAAGTAGGGAATAAACACAGGATAACAAATGAAGAAGCTAAAGAATGGGTGAAAAACGAATTTGATGCTGAGATTTCAAAAGAGGAGGAGTGAAAGCGAAAAGGTGTTGATATGACTTTTGAAAACGCGAAAAAGCAGATAGAGAACAAACCCGTGAAACTCGCGAGGTTCATGAAGTTCAACAAGCCAAAGGACAGGAAGTTCGGAAGGAATGTGAAGCCCTGCAGGAGATGCGGAAAGACGGAAGGGGTTATACACAAATACGGCCTATGTTATTGCAGGCAGTGTTTCAGGGAAAAGGCGAGAGAACTGGGTTTTGAAAAATTTGAGTGAGGTTTCGACTATGAAGCACGATTTGCTCGCTGACATGTTTTCCGTGATAAAAAACGCGGAGAGAATCGGGAAGGGGGAATGCATGGTCCCGAGTTCGAAAATAATAAAGGAAATCCTCAAACTCATACAGAAAAACAAGTACATAGGCTCGTTCGAATTCATTGATGACGGGAAGAGCGGAAATTTTCGAGTAGAACTGCTTGGAAGGATAAATGATTGTGGCGTCATAAGACCGAGATTCTATCTGAAAAAGGACGAGTTCATATCATGGGAAAAGAGATTCCTTCCGTCCGTTAACATCGGACTATTGTTCGTGACCACTTCGAAAGGCATAATCGATCACAGGCATGCCAAAAGGGAAGGGGCGGGCGGCGCTCTGCTGGGTTATATTTATTAGTGGTTTGAATGTCAATAGAGAAGGAAATCAAAGAGGCGATGGAGGAGAAGAAGTTGATAATTGGCAGCAAAAGCGTGATAAAAAACATTAAACGTAACGATGTCAAATACGTTATATGCTCCACCAACTGCAAGGAAGACGTGATAAACGATTTAAACTACTACAATAAAAACTTTGGTGTTGAGATCAAAAAATTCAAGGGGAACTCAAGACAGCTGGGAGAGATATGCAGGAAGCCGTTCAACGTGATGCTGCTAGGGATAAAAAAATGAGCTGATAAAGATGGGAATAAAGCTAACAACCGAACACGTCCGCATAGTTGGAATATTCGAGAGGCTTATAGAAGTGCATGTCAGGGATTGTATTATAAATGACGACACGGTTTACTTCCTCATAGAACCCGGAAAAATTGGAATGGCGATAGGGAAGAACGGGAGGAACATAAAAAATGTGTGCAGGACATTGGGGAAGAAAGTGAAAATATTCGAGTACGCTGATACGCCAGAAAAACTCGTCCGCAATTTGATACCGAATATAAACTCCATTGAAATCAACAGCGGTGTGATAACGGTTTCAATCCCCGTCTCCGACAAGTCGACTGTGATAGGGAAGAACGGGAGGAACATAAAGATGATAAGGCAGTTCCTTAAAAGACATTTCAACATAGACAATTTAAGGCTTAAGTGATAAAATAACGAGTGGATAAATATGCCTGGAGCGTTCGCTGCTAGGAATTTGAAGAAGAAAAGGGGGAAGTTCAGGTGGAGCTCTGACCAGAAAAAGAGGAAGATGCTCAAACTCTGGGAGAAGACCCCCATTAGAGGAGCACCCATAGCGAAAGCGCTCGTCTTGAAGAAGAAAGGCGTTGAGCAAAAGCAGCCTCACTCCGGGATAATAAAGGTCGTTCGCTGCCAGCTTATAAAAAACGGCATACAGGTAACGGCTTTCGTCCCGAAGACAGGAACGATAAAACATATAGACGAGCACGATGAGGTTCTGATCGTAGGGCTGGGAGGTTCACAGGGCGGGGCGGTCGGGTCCATGCACGGTATTAAATACAAGGTTATCGCGGTGAACGGGATTCCCTTGTCTGAAATTCTGAAGGGCAAGAAAGAGAAGGTGAAGGAAGGCGGATAGGATGAGTGTTCTCCTTTTCAAGAGATGGGATTTTTCGGAAGTTGATGTAAAAGACCCCGGCCTGAAAAAATACATAAATTTACAGCCGATTATTCTTCCAAAGACAACCGGGAAGTACGGAACCGTTTCTATTCACAAAGCAAAGATGAACGTGGTTGAAAGGTTCATAAACAAACTCTTCGTTCCCGGCCATAAAGGAAAGAAACACAAGCTGACATCGGGACACATCGTTGGGAATTACCAGGGGCTCTTCAAGGCCGTCAAAGAATCATTTGATATAATCGAAAAGAGAATGAAGAATAATCCGGTACAGGTTCTTGTAAACGCGATAGAGAACGGAGCACTGTACGAGGAAGTGATGGGATACAGGCTTGGAGGGATAATAGCTAGGAAATCGGTGGTTGTCTCCCCGCAGAGGAGGCTGGACCTTTCCCTTCGCTTGATCACCCAGGACATATTCTCGAAAAGTTTCAAGAGCAGGAAAACCCTCGCCCAGGTGATCGCAGACGATCTCATCGAGATTGCCGGCAACGACCAGAGGAACAACGTAATCCGCGAAAGGAACAGGATAGAAAGAGAGGCGGAAGGCGCGAGGTAAGGAAAGCGAGCGATAATTTTGATAGAATTTTTCTAGCTCAATAACATTTATATAGATTTATGAACAAATTAAAGGAATTATAATTAGAGGTGTGAGATGGCAGAAAAGGATGTGTCTTCCGTTATCAAGGAATTGATGAGGAAGCCTGAGCAGATTCGTAACATCGGGATTGTGGCGCACATAGATCACGGTAAAACCACGCTGACCGACAACCTTCTTGCAGGAGCTGGGATGATATCCGAGGAGCTCGCTGGAAAGCAGCTCGCGATGGATTTCGTGGAGCAGGAGCAGGAGAGGGGTATAACGATATATTCCGCGAACGTCAGCATGGTTCATGAGTGGGGAGGAAAGGACTACCTGATTAATCTCATCGATACGCCCGGACACGTGGATTTCGGCGGGGATGTGACGCGCGCGATGAGAGCGGTGGATGGGGTTCTTGTCCTGATAGATGCAGTTGAGGCGGTTATGCCGCAGACTGAAACCGTTATCAGGCAAGCCTTGAAGGAAAGGGTGAAGCCTATTCTGTTCATAAACAAGGTTGACAGGCTGATAAAGGAATTGAAGCTCACCCCCGAACAGATGCAGGAGAGATTCAAGAAGATAATAACCGAGGTCAACGTGCTCATGCAGAAATACGGGGAGAAGGAACTCGCTGACAAATGGATGGTTAACGTTAATGACGGGAGCGTTGCGTTCGGGTCTGCTGTGAGGAACTGGGCGATATCCGTTCCGTACATGCAGAAGATAAACATAACGTTCAAGGACATAATAAATCTAACGAACAAAGGACCCGAAGGGGAGAAGGAACTCGCTAAGCGTTCGCCTCTCCACATTATAGTTCTGGATATGGTTATTAAACATCTCGAAAATCCTTTGGTGGCGCAGAAATACCGTATACAGAAGATATGGCCGGGGGAAAGCGATTCGGACATCGCGAAGGACATGGCGGATTGCAATCCCGATGGGAAGCTCGCAGCGATAGTTACGAAACTCTATCCCGATCCACATGCAGGTTACGTCGCGACAGTCCGTATTTTTTCAGGAAAGATGAAAACAGGACAGGAAGTCTACCTTGTTAGCATGAACAAAATGCAGAAGATACAGCAGGTTTCCGTGTATAAAGGTCAGCAGAGGATAGGGATGGACGAGGTGGATGCAGGGAACATCGTGGGGATTGTCGGTCTCAGGGAATCGTTCTCTGGTGAAACGATCTGCGACCCGGATTACGTAATCCCTGGCTTCGAATCCATCACGCACATATTCGAGCCTGTTGTTGTTAAGGCGATAGAGCCGAAGAAACCACAGCAACTTGCGAAACTCATCGAATTCCTGAGAAGAGTCGCCAAAGAGGATCCGACCCTCAGGGTTAAGATAAACGAGGAGACAGGAGAGTATTTGGTTTCAGGCCTCGGAGAACTGCACATAGACGCGAAAATAGAGAGGCCTTTGAAGGACGAAGGTTTCGATGTGGATGTCTCGCCTCCAATCGTGATTTACAGGGAATCAGTAAGGGGGATCACGCCAAAAGCGATCGAGGGAAAATCCCCGAACAAGCACAACAGATTCTACATCATAACCGAACCTCTGGAAGGGAAGGTTCATCAGGCCATGATAAGGGGGGAAGTCCCGTCCAACATAGAAGTCAAGAAAAAGGACGTTGAGTTGCAGAACAAACTGGTTGACCTCGGATTCGACAGGGATGAATCGAAAAAGGTAAAACTCATACACAATCGTAACGTGTTTCTCGACATGACAAGGGGTGTCCACGCGATACTCGAGGTTATGGAGATGCTGAAGCAGTCTTTCACGGAAGCGATGGATGAAGGTCCGATTGCAAGGGAACCCTGCGATGCGATAAAGGTCAAACTGGTTGATGCGAAGCTTCACGAAGACGCGATACACAGGGGTCCTGCCCAGGTAATCCCCGCTGTACGTTCAGCCGTAAGGGATGCGATGGTCTCGGGCAAGGCCTACATTCTCGAGCCTAAGCAGACCATAAGGATTGATGTCCCGACAGACAAGCTGAGCGGGGCGATGAAAGAGGTTCAGAACAGGAGGGGTCAAATCCTGGAAATGGGGGAGGAAAGGGGAACCACGAGTGTCACAGCGAAGCTTCCCGTTGCCGAGATGTTCGGTTTCAACTCGTCCCTGAAATCCTCAACCGGGGGTCAGGGCTTTTACTGGCTGATAGACGTGGTTTACGAACCCCTGCCAAGGGATCTCTCGCAGAAGGTAATAAGCCAGATAAAACAGAGAAAGGGAATAACTGAGTGAATTCTTTCTAGTTTTAACTTTTTAATATAATCTCCCAAATAAGTTTGTATCAGTATTTGACGTTCGCTTTCGAACGTCTTTCGAAACTAGCGATTGACGACTTGGATTTAATTATCAAGTCGTCGCTCGAAAATGGGGCCGTGGTGTAGCTTGGTTTAGCCTTTCATTTGAAAGAAATGGCGCCATAAGCATTCATGCTTCGGGCCACTCTTCGTGAACACGAAGCGTGCGAAACGGCATGCGACCTGAGTTCAAATGACCCTTTTACTCAAAAGCGTCAACGGAAAACCAGCAGCTGACGCTTGCGGTCATGAAACTCTCAGCGGCCCCATTCACCGATTTGATTTATATTTGGAAGGCCGAAATAATTATTATGTTCGAATTCGTTCTCCTTGCAATCGGCCTTGTTGGATTTGGTCTTGCGGGATATTGGGACCTCAGATACACGGAATTCCCTGACTGGCTTCCATACTCAATGATAATCCTCGCCCTGGTTGTAAAGGGGGTGTTCTCCTACATTGAAAATAACTGGTGGGTCCTCGGGAATTCTGTATTTATCGGTGTGGTCTTTCTTTCTTTGGGTTTGCTGCTGTATTTCTCGAAGCAGTGGGGCGATGGTGATGCCTGGTTGTTAGGAACATTAGGATTTCTGTTCCCCAGCCGGCTGGATTTGGGAGCGATAACTTTCTTCCCCTTCCCCCTAACGCTTCTTTTCAATTTCCTGTTTGTTTCCCTTGTCTATCTTATCATATATTCGATCGCATTGGGGATAAAAAACAGGGGCGTGAATAAGAAATATCTCGAATACCTGAGGAAAGAGAAGTATAAGTTCATGGGGTTTGGCGTTTTTTTCTTCGCTGTTTCATGGGGTTTCGCATTAGTTATGTATTTCTGGTTTTCCTTTGGAATCGATAATGTAATGCAAATGATCATGCTCCCGTTCCTTCTCACGTTCATACTCTTCTTCTCTTATTACGCGAAAATGGTAGAGAAAAACCTTTTCAAGAAGAGGATGAAGACTTCTCAACTGAAAGAGGGCGACGTTATTCTCGATGGTAGGTGGAGAGGTCTCACCAAAAACGAGATAAAGGAGATGAAGAGAAAAAACAAATACGTGTGGGTAAAGGAGGGTGTTAGATTCGCTCCCGTGTTCGTTATCACAATGTTAATAAGCATTTTTTATGGAGATTTGATATTAATACTCATTTAAAATCATTATTTTAGAAAATAAACAGATTTAAAGTCTTTTGGAACAATAAAAATATGTTTTAATGTTTTTTGGAACAATAAAAAATGTTTTATAATTTTTTTTAGGTATACACGTGACTGTTTCACATAAATTATATATACCCCCACCGGCATAACTATTCATCAAGCATCAAGTCCTTACCGCCGAAAAAATCAGGGCTTGACATATATAAATATAAATGGGAGGTAAAATATGAAAATTAAGAGACTAATTGTCGGTAGTGCAGCAGCACTAGCAACAGGAGCAGCACTTTTAGTAGGTGGCTTGGCAGCAACAACATTCAGTGACGGAATGGGAACGGCCTTCTTTGAAAAAACGGACTCCACTTACAAATCTCCATTAATAGTGATAGGAGACACAGCAGGCATAGTGGACGTTGTTGGGGCGACAGATATAGCAGCAAGTTTTGTTTCAAACTATGCTGTTGATGAAAGAACCGTTCCGGCAGCAGGGGCAGAAACAAGTGTCACGAACGGCGTTCTCATAGATAGCGACTTGAATAAGACCTATCTCGGACAGGGGTTTAATGTAGTGAAATCGGTGATAACGGAAAGTGATCTTCCGGACCTTTTGAAATCGAAGACTTTCACTGACATGAACGCGACAACATCAACCTACACCCAGAAAATAATTCCAGCAGGTAGTTGGGCTGCTTTCAGCGTACCGAGCGGGGAAACAGTACCTAGTTTGCACATTCCCGTGACCACGACCATTACACCCTACAACCTTACGATAACATTCATAGGTGGTCTTGACCCAACAGCAGTTGACACAACATACAAGCTAACGATGTTCGGGAAGGATTACACGTTTGGAAACACGCACACGAACACGACGCTGGAATTCTATTCCTCTGCAGGTGCTCAGATAGTGGATCTTAGCGGAGCAGGGGATGAGGAATCAGTTGAAGTTGGCACCCAGACATTCACGATTAAGTTGAATGGTTGGGACACTGGCGGAACGAAGGCGTACATGGCGGTTAACGGCGAATCATACACATGGAATGAATTGGGTACGTACACCGTCTCGGGTGTGAAGTTCTACGTTCAGTCGGTAGATGTCATATACACAGGCGCTCAGGAAGCAACAGGAATGGTAAAGATATTCGTTGGTACGGACAAGCTTTCCCTGATTAACGGACAGCAGATCCAGAAAAACGATGTTACCAAGAACACGTATGTGTACATAAGTTCTCCGTCAGCAACCAAGATAAACTCGATAACATTCGAGGTTTACCCTGATGACGACTTGGTTGTGAACTACAACCCAGATGTGGACCCAGAGACTGTAGCAATGGCAGACCCCGTCTTCGGTTCATTCAAAACCGTTATCAAAGACATGACACCTGGAATGACCGATGACCTAAGGGATCTTGTAAAGGTAGCCTCTGATTCCTCAAACGTGAAGCTGACCTTCACGAACAAGGACGGGATGGAGTACACGAACATACCAGTGTTCTACGCTAACACCACAGGTTTCTTCAAGCAGACAAACAACATATACAAGTTCCGGACAACGGAGTGCAACGAAACAGATGGTACGAACAACATCACCAAGGGCGATTACTTCGTGGTTTCAAGCGCGGATTACTCTTACATCCTGAAGTATACGTCCTACAACTACGACGTTTCCGATTCGTCAAAGACATACGTGACTCTAACCGATCTTTCCACCAACACCGCTTACAAGGTTTACCCGAACGTTGGTGAGAAGTTGACGATCGGTTCGTTGGAGTTCCCGATTAAGTGGAACGGAAATGCGATCAAGACAATTTGCGTCAGCCTTAACGGAGATGCAGACTACGCTCTAGATCAGGTGAACATAACGACCGGGGGCAATGCAAAAATAGACTTGACGAATACAGGTGATGTGCTGGTAACCGAAGATGACCTTTACACCATTACTGACAGCAACGATCCAGCTGGGATCACAATGAACGTCTCAGGAAGTTACACTTCAACGACAGGCGTCAGGTTCACCATGAGCCCGAATCCGCTTCAGGTTGGTACGGAAAACACATGGAAATACGTGACCAACTACGGTAGCTACATATACACGATTGGTGACAACAACGGTAAGAACAACGTAGAGATATACAACCCAGGACAAAGGCCGGCACCAGCAAACATCGCTATCGGTACCAACCCGGTTATATCAACGGTAGCTGGAGCTGCTGGTGGAACGTACAACGCAGCCATTCCAATCACGAACCCGATAACAAAGTTCGCGAGCGAAATAACAGCGGATTCCACATTAGACAAGAACATCGTACTTGTGGGCGGTCCGTGTGTGAACACCATAGTGAAGACTTTGCTCAATGAGGATTGGAACGTAACAGATTCCTGTACCTATTGGCTCCAAGAACACGAAGACCTTAAGGGCGCTGGACACGGCTTGATAAAGATCGTAGAGGACGTTTTCGGATCAGGCAAGAAAGCGCTGATAGTTGCTGGAACATCGGGGTCTGACACGAGGAACTTGATAGCCAACAAGGTCATCAAACCGACAGTGTACACAGGGTTGTCAGGATCTGAATACGCAGGAGCTGTCTAAACCACCGGAACAAAAATCCAAAACCCTTTTTCTTTTTATTTTTAACCCTTTACAGACGTGAGTCTAGAGAACGTATTATTTTCGAAAATTCATTCGCAGAATGATAACTGATTATTCACACCGCAGAATATTTCTATCAGTTCTTCCTTGTTCCTGAATCCTTCATATTTTTCTTCGCTCACGACAATTGCAGGCGCTTCAGAAATGCCGTAATGCTTGACTATCAGCTGTATAACAGGCTCGTCCATATCCTTGTCTATAGCGAAAATGTGGAGATTCTCTTTCTCTTCATTTTCAACCAGATAATCAAGAACGTAACCCTGAGATTTACAGATATCCGAATCCATTTCGAAAAAGTACAAGACATTCATCCTGTTGGTCTCGCATCTTTCTGCCAGTTCTTTGGAAAAAAGCCAGTCCTCTATAAGCGATACTAAGTACCTTCTTTTAAGAATATCGAAGTATTTTTCATTTATGCCTTCGGGGTTGACGATCTTGTTTCCGAGTTCCCACGCTTTCTTATCTATATCCCTAATCCTTTCGGTAAGATACGGACAGATTGTATCGTTCGCGAGCATGTCGAGGAACACGAGCTCGAGTTGTATGTTGCGCAATTCCAACTCGTTCTTGTCCATTTCCGATTTAAGCTCCTCCAGCTGAATGTCAAGCATGGTGAAACCCAAAAGAAATCCTATCAGGAATATCGCCAAAGAAACAACTCCTGCGACAAAATAAGGTTTATTCTTCACCATTTGTATTCACTTCTCCTGATCTCATAATAGAAAACGCACAGCCATATCATTACGTTAATCAATGGATAAAGGGGTATGTACAATATGTATTCCAGTTTATTGATGTTTTCCTTTATCTGCCTGCTCCCCAGATTTATCAGAAGTGCAAGCGCTATCAAAGTAACAGCGAAAAGGCTCACGTTGAAATAATTTAAATTAAAATTACCGAGGTGTGTCAGTATATATGGAATATCAAAACCTATATGGTAATAGCTGAATAAGGTGCTGTAAACGGCTTTGGTTAAATTGTAAAGACCGTAAAGCAGGACAGGGATTGTGAGGAGTACGAGAATGTATTGGGACGGGAGCACGAACCATCCCAGATGGCTGAACTTCCTTCCAAAAAACAAACTGGTGTATTTTTTCGAATTGTAAATAAAACCCCTTGTCCACCTTATCCTCTGGGACCAGAAATTTGAGAATGATTCGGGGGTATTCGTCTTTACCACGGCATTCAAGGACGTCTCTATCTTGTAACCTTTGCTTTGCAAACGCATGCCCATTTCAAGGTCTTCCGTGAAGTTGTTTTCGTCCCAGCCCCCGAGCTGTTTTACCACGCTTGTCCTGTAAAGCGCAAATGCCGGGGTCATGTACAGCGCTCCAAGGAAAGTGAGCAGTTTCCTGACTAATGCTGTGAAGGTGTATTCCACCTTCTGGAGTTTCTGGGGAAAGGTTTCCGAATACATGGGTTTTATTGTGGCTATAACGCTTCCTGTATTTTTTTTGTTGAAGTATGTTATGGAGTTCATTAAGGAGTTGTTTTCCAGAATGGAATCACCGTCAATGAATCCCACAAGATCGGTTTTCACATGTCTGAGAGCGGTATTCAAGACAGCAGCCTTCCTCCTGTTTTCATTGTGCCTTAAAACCTTAATGTTTTTGTATTTTTTAGCATAGAATTCCGCTATCTTTGCGGTGTTATCAGTAGAGGCGTCGTCAACCACTATTATCTCTAACTTGTTTTTAGGGTAACCCTGATTCAGAAGGGATTCTATGGTTTTTCCAAGCGTCTTCTCCTCGTTGTAAGCGGGTATTATCATCGTAAGGGTGGGGGTTTTACTGGGTTTTTCAGGATCCTTTTCCATTTCCTCTTTCTTCTCAAAGAATACCATGAACCAGAACACTGAGATGAACAGAGTTACGTATATCAAAACGTAATACAGCATATCGAAAAGGATGATCTCGGCCATAATCATATTTTAGATTTTGTTCTATTAAATCTTTAAAAGGCCGAAATTCCGTAAATTCACGAAAGCAACATCCTGAAAAAGTTGGTCTCTACGGAGAAGTTGTATTTAAGGTATAACGATTCGTTCAGCTGCTCGAGATACGTTTTATCGAAAACGTACGGTTCCATGCACTTGCTCCTGTCTCCTAGAATCACGTATCTTTCAGTTTCCTCAATTACAGGGAACTGTTTTAAGAAGCTTGAATTTCTTGCGTAATCCGGTTCTGGATCTTTGTATATGACAATCCTGTATCCTTTATCCAAGTACTCCCTGACCCTGAAATCCCTGGGATTTGGTTCTGCCGGTCTTCCGAGATAGTTTATAATCACCCATCTGTTTGAACTTATCATGCAATTCTCGGTGACGTTAGGATAATCTGAAGGGTTTGAAAAGATTGAATTGGTCGCCCCACTTGGTGAAATTATGATGGTCCATAATATAAAAACGCCCAAACAGATATTTAATAAACCAATATGCTCAGCCTTTATTTTGAACCTTTCCAGACCAATAACAGAAAAATAAACAAACGGTAAAATAAGGTTAAACAGAAATCTGGGATATTTTAAAGATGCGTTGTAATACGAAAAAAAGGTGATAATTAAAATTAATATCATAACCCAGTCTTTTCGGTTCATGCGTCTGTCGCTTACTTTAAGCCAGAGTCCGATTAAAAACAACGGTAAAAGGTAATTTACCACTAAAATAAAATCGTAAATGTCAAATGGCATGAACATGTAGTCTCTGTATTTAATGTTCAAGGCATAATAATCGGCAAAACTTGTAAGAGGACTTCCCGAAAATGCTAGATTAAACCATAACCATGGCAGAAATAACAATATGGATATTCCAATAAAAATCGCTATTTTTTTGAAATTCTTTGTGAAAAGGACCACGGGTAAATATATAAAATTTGTGTACCTCAAAAGAGCATTTAACGCAAAGGATGTTCCTGATTTAAGTCCGTCATTCTTTAAAAGATAAAAAACGAACAACTGCAAGAGTGCAAGGGATAGTAATTCCGTTCCCACACTTAATCCAAAAAGCAGAAGGAAGGGGTTTATGGAGAGTGCGTAAAAAATCCTTTTATCCACATTTAGTATTTCGGATATCTTCAAACAAGAAATAAGGTAAAGCGAAGAGACAAAAATTAAGTACATATATTCAGCTACCAGCCAGCCAAACAAGCTGAATAAACCGATTAACACCGACGCTAAAGGAGGTCTCAGCAACTCGAAATAAAAACCGTTACTGAAAATGTATTTTGCATTTAGCACGTAGGCTGCAAAATCCCAAGAAATGCCCGTGGTGTGCTGGTAAATAAAAAACATTGTTGAGAAGAGGTAAAGTAAAACTATAAGTTTGTTTTCAAAAATGATGTCCTTTATATTTTCTGTTTTGATCATTATTATTAGTAAAAATCCTCATTTTAATATCTTTCAGGGATAATTTTATTATGAAAAAACTGGTTTTTCTGCTTCTTATAATTGTGGTTTTAGCGTTCTCGATTCTCCCTACCATCACCGAAATCGGTGGGTTTGATGCCGACCCTTACGGGAAAAATTACGATTTTGAATTCGTGCTGAAAGCGACCGGTTCGAACAAGGAGACTTTTACCGGAAACCTCACAAGCCTTTTGAACGAAAACATAAGCGATTTTGCAAAGGGGGATATCCTCCTGATTCTTGGAAGGATTGAGAGGAACGAAACGAAAATATGCAAATCCTTCGAATACTATGAGAATTCCCTTTCAGATGATCAGGAGAAAAACGCGGTTATATACGAAACTCTCGCTTCCCTGGGCTGCGGGAAGGGTAAGAAAGGTTATCTGCTGAATGCCTCGAGTATCTGGAAATCCATGGGGAACGAATTCCGTTCGAAACTCGATGTATCCCTCGCTTTGGAAGAGGAGATCGATTTCGAAATGGATACGAGTGAACTGCCTGAATTCAATCTCGAGGTTCCCGAGAACGCCACAAAATTTGTCATAGGGAATTCGATAATCAGACTGGGAAAAGACGATATTCTGGTTTCCCAGGCTGACAGGGTTGTGAGGGACTGGCTGAGCTATCAGATTTACGATATTCGGAGTGAAGATTTGCTCACGATGTTTTCAGAAAGGTTGACATACGATAAGAATGAACTTCTTCCTGAAATAGGATGGCATGAGGGCGCGAGAATCTCTGAGATGAGGAATACGGGTCTCAAACACTTAACATCGTATGGAACGATCGCTAAGAAGTTCGAAGGTAAATGGTATGCGCCCGATGAAAGGGGGGTTTTCAGGTTCGAGGTTCCGATAGATAAGATCCTTTACCCGACCACGCGTTTCCTCAGGAATGATATAGCCGTGATAATTGATACGCACGGCATAAACACGCTGGTGGAACAGGCAATAAGGCTAAATGCAAGCGTGGTTGTCGGTTGTTGCGATCATCCCGGTAAAATAAAGGCAGCCCTGTATCTAAATGAAATGGGAATAAAATCGATATGCCTCACTGACAAATACCTGCCGCTTGCCATGGGGAGCGGAGCGAATATTCTCGGATCCCCGCCGATAAGGAAGGAGGGGGAACGCGTGATTCTCGGAAATAGACCGTTAGAGTTCGGGATGAACGAAACGTTCGTTGTAATGGATGTTTCAGGCGAGAAGTTTGGTCTGAATTATTACGAAACCCCGAAAATCTATTTCAGGCAGCTTGAAGGGTTTCTTAACATTGATGTGCATTATGCCTTGATATATGATTTCGGTCAGATGGAGAATGTTATAAACCTCTCCGAAACATACGAAGCGAACACGATAGCCGTCAGGGTTTTCAATTCGGATGATTACAGGAAAGTAAAAGGATGGTTGGAAGAAGATGAGAATCGCAAGGCGATACTTTTCCATTCGGTTTCGTATCCCTATGGTTACAAGTTGTTGAAAGAATTCCCGGAGCAGACCACTTTTGATGACATCAAGCCTGAGTTTTCCTGATTATCTGTTTACCTTATACCAATACAATTTTACCAGATGTTTCAGATAATTCATGTCCTCTTTTGGGCCCAGTTTACTCTTCCCAGCCCTCCGGTTAACAAACGTGTACGGAATTTCCCTTATTTTAGAATACTCTCCCTTTACAAAAATTTCCAGTCCTATTTTGTAGCCATGAGGTTTCAGAACCTTATTTTTTATAATATCCCTTTTGAAAAAGAAGAATCCAGACAGCGGATCTTTTACAGTAGTAAGGAGTTTTGCCAAGAGTCTCGCGCCCCTCGAGATGATTTTTCTCTTGAAAGGCCATTCCTTTATTCCCCCTCCCTTCACGTACCTGCTCCCTACCGTGAGATCTGCCTGATTCGAAATTATTGGTTTAACAATATCTGGGATCAGTTCAGGTGGGTGAGAAAAATCGGAATCCATCACACCAATGATATCCCCTTGTACTTTTTCGAAACCCTCCACCACAGCGGATGAAAGACCGAGTTTCGTTTTTCTGTGAATTACCTTCATTCTATATTTTGCCTTCATTTTTTCAGCTATTTCTCCCGTTCCATCCGGGGAGTTGTCATCCACCACCACAACCTCGCCTCTTATCCCGCTCTTTTTAAAAACCCCGAAAATCTCAGGGATCAGCACCCCTATGTTTTCCTTCTCGTTATACGTCGGGATCACTATTGAAACAAGCGGGTTCTTATGAACCCTGGGGGTTTTTATATATTTGTCATATCCCCATGTCTTTTTGAGGTTGATGAAATAATTCCAGTTGAAAACAACAAGGGCTGCAAGTATGTTGGAAATCAGATAATGTATCCCTAAAAATTCGGTGAACGCGAAGAGGAGGGTTATGTTCATCGCCATCCCTACAAGAGAAATCACGTTGTATTTCAAAAGTCTTTTGAACCACCTCCCTTTCTTTTCCCTGTCTATGAAAGTCCATCTCTCGTGCATGAAGAAGTTGAATACTACGCAAAACTCTACCGCTATAATGCCTGAAAAAACGTAGAAAATCCCGAAGAATTCTGTAAAGATATATAATAAAGTCTCTCCTACTATAAGACCCGTAAGACCAACAAGAGCGAATTTCCCTATCCTCATTTAACCACTTCTCCTAACTGATACCTCGTTCACGAGGACGGTTGCATACGACCCCCTTGGGATTTCGAATTCCAAGATGCATTTTAGCTTGTTCTCATTCATTTCATCATCCCCGAATCTCCATTTCATTCTTTTCGCTTTCACTACCCTTTCCCTTTCTCCTCCCTCACCCGAAAGCTCCGGCATGGATTTTATTTTGAAGTTGGATTTTCGTATGTTCTCCCTTTTAAGGATTTTTTCTATTTGTTTCTTTGTTTTATATTTGGAAAAATCCGTCTGAAAACCTATTATTGGAATGCAAAGTTCTTTCGAAACCCTCGCTATCTCATTCCACAGATATGATTGGTAGGCGTGAACGAACATCCTCCTGAAATTCTTTGGTATTTTTCTTAACGCCCCTGCATAATCATTCGGGTTTTTCACTAAATGATTGAGTAGAGCGAGCTCGTTACGAAGTAATCCCGGGCATTCATTCAGGCCGAGTTTCAAATCCTTTGTCTTCCTCAGATTTTCCCTAAACCTCCTCATTTCCTCTTTCTTATCCCCTTCATGAGTTAGGTATGTCCAAACTGCTTCTTTCAAATTGTTTTTAAGGATTTCCTTCCCTACTAAATGCGTGTTGTTTCGGATTCCGAACCTCTGCTCACCGAAATAATTCACGAACCCGTTCTTTTTCACAATCTCCAGGTTTTTTTCCATTCTGTTTTTTTCCTTCTCCCCTATATCCCTTATTACAATCTCGAAAGAGTTCGCTTTCAGATCCCCGAGGTTTATCCGCTCCTTTTTATTCTCAAATCCCGAAAGCTCGATATCTTTAATCCTTATCTCCTTCAGTCTTTCAACAGGTACACTCCAGGCTGAAACTCTCTGGTACGTGATCGCCCGCTTGTCCTTAACGCCAGCGTATCCGAATCTCTTAATCGAAACGCCCAGTTTTTTGGATATTAGTTTCAGAGCACGGAAAAGATCCCAGTTCGTTTTCTTTAGCGTGAACCATATGTAAAATCCCTTCTCCTCTTTCCCTTTCGTTTGCTTTTCAAAAATCTCCCTGACCACGAAATCCTCCGGGATTTGCTTTATCCTCGGCATAAGCAGTTTTTATTTTTAATATTTTTAATTTAATTATGGAATTCGAAAGGGATTTCGACCTCGAAATATCCGATTTCGGGGTTCAAAAAACGTATTCCCTCACCTGGGATCACGAATACGGGGGAACGATTGCATGCCTTCCTGAGATAGATGAAGGGATAGTTTACTTTGGATGTGACAACTACTATCTCTATGCACTTGATGTTAAAACGGGGAAGGAAATATGGAAATTCAAGGCAGGGGGGTGCGCGGGAAATTATCCTCCCGTTGTTGTGGACGACTTTGTTTTTTTCGGCTCTTATGATGGGTATTTGTATGCCTTGGAGAAAAAAACAGGGGAATTGAAATGGAGGTTCAAAACAGGTGGGAAGGTAGTTTCCGGAGTAGCCTATTCGGATGGTAAAATAGTTTTCGGTTCGAGGGATTCGTACGTGTACTGCCTTGATTTCGAAGGTAGTGAGATATGGAGGTTCAGAACCGGGGGTGAGATAATATCAACCCCAAGCATAATGGATGGGAATGTGTACATAGGAAGCTATGACAGCTGTATGTACTGCATAGATATCGAAACGGGGAAGGAGAAGTGGAGGTTTAGGGCTGGGGGTGCAGTTGGTAGTTTAGCTCCAATGAACATAAAAGGTGATATGATATTTTTCGGTTCATGGGATTTCAATATGTATTGTGTAAACAGGCACACAGGACAGGAAATTTGGAGATTTCGTGCCGGAAATGGAACGATGACATGTGGAGAGGTCCATGATGGTGTTTTATATTTTGGAGCTAAAGATGGATTTCACGCAATAGATATCTCTAATGGAAAGGAATTGTGGATGAGAAAGCTTGGCTACAATACTCACAGTTCCCATGTATGCATTTATAAGGACAAAATATACGTTGGCGGAGGAGAGGATGGTTATGAAAGGGGGATATTGGCATGTTTAGACAAAGAGGGGAACATTTTATGGAGGTTCATTACTGATGGTCCTTGTTGGGTTGGACCACAGATTAAGGAAGGAGAACTCGTGACAGGATCCTGGAATTGCTACTTCTACAGGCTCGATCCGGATACAGGAAAGCTAATCTGGAAGTTTAAAACCGGAGGTGGACCTTCGAAAGAAAAGGTTATAGACCACAGCGAGGTTGCTCTGGTAACGATCATAACGGGTGAAGGTGTTTTCGAGGAGGAGGATAAGGAGGAGAAATATTCGCCAACCCCTGAGATACAGATTTCAGATAACGTTTACGTCACGAAAAGCGAATATTTAGCGGGGCCGAAAACTTATAAAGCCGAAACGGGATATAAATAAACTCTCATGAAGAGGGTGATCAACATGGATCTGAGGAAAGAGCTGGAAGGGGTTTTGAAAAAACACAAGGATGTTAGAAGGAATCCGAAAAGGGAGAATCTTATAAAGGATTCCGTGAAAAACAAAGAGGCGGTGGTTTCAGCGAATGGAGCGTTAGCGACATGGACGCCTCTTGAATCAACCGGCAGGAGCCCGGCTGATACGTATATCGTGAAGCGGGAGGGAAGCGAAAAGAACATTGACTGGGACTCCCCGAACAACAACCCTATTGAGCCAGAAACCTTCGAGATGGTCCTAGAAGACGCTTTGAGAACACTTGAAGGTAAAAAGAAGATTTACGTAACGGAGAGGATTTTGGGGGCTGATGTTTCCTACGCTTTGCCTGTGATGACGGTCACGGACTATGCGCTGACTTCGCTTTTTACATACAACATGTTCAGGTCTGTTCCTAAAGACCTTGGAAAGAGTATTTTCTCGAATAATGGATTTGTTTTAATCACTTTGCCGTATGACAAACTTTACCCTAAAAAATACGAAGGTAGACTGAGGGAAGTTAACGGGAAAACCTCAAATATGGTAATAGCGATGGATTTTGACAATAGAATAGGAATAGTTTACGGTTCGGCATACGGCGGGAGCGTTAAGAAGCTCATGTTCACCGTGATGAATTACCTGCTCCCGGGGGAAGGTATCCTTCCCATACACTGCTCCGCTAATGAGGGGGAAAGAGGGGATGTCGCTTTGCTTCTTGGGCTTTCAGGGACGGGGAAAACCACGCTGTCCGCCGACCCTACGCGATCTTTATACGGGGATGACGAGCACGGGTGGGGCGAGATGGGGGTAGCGAATTTCGAATACGGGTGTTACGCGAAACTCATCAACCTCGATCCAAAGAAAGAGCCGGAGATATACAACGCTATCATGCATAAAGATACGTATGAAAAACACGGGGCGATATTTGAGAATGCGATGATATATCCTGACGGGAGTTTCGATTTCTACGATGACAGGTTCACACCGAACTCAAGGGGCTCGTACCCTCTGTCTTACTTAACAAACGTAAAAGAATCCTCAACGGGGGGCCATCCGAAAACCATCCTCTTCCTTACAGCAGATGCCAACGGCGTTTTGCCTCCGGTATCCAAGCTCACGAAAGAGCAGGCAATGCTCTGGTTTTTGGTGGGGTACACGAGCAAACTCGCCGGGACGGAAACAGGGATAATAGAACCGAAAACCGCGTTTTCGCGATTCTTCGGGGAACCATTCATGCCGAGGAACCCTGATGTTTACGCCAAAATGCTGGGAGAGAAATTGAAAAAACACAAAACCAAAGTTTACCTCATAAACACGGGATGGAGTGGAGGTCCGTACGGAATTGGAAAGAGAATAGATATTGATCTAACGAGGAAGATGGTTCACGCCGCACTAGAAGGCGAATTGGAAAGGGTGGAATACGAGGAAAACGAAACATTCCACATAATGGTTCCTAAAAGCTGTCCTGGCGTGCCTAGCGAGATACTCGACCCCAGGAACACGTGGAAGGATAAAAAGGCGTACGAAGAACGAAAGAAAAAGCTTGCGAAAGAATTCTGCGAGCATTTTGATAAGGCTTATGGAAACAAGGGGATAGACAAAACGATAGAAAGAGAATGCCCTGGAAAATAATATCGACAGAATGACGCACACATTGTATGCGTCTATCGCTTTATACAAAACCAAATGTTTCTGAAGCTATCCCTAGTTCCGGACCGCTTGTTTGGTCTCCTGCCAGGAAACCGTTCGAATTAACGATTAACCCTGATTTCACCCAAGGGTTTCCGAAATTCACTGATCCAGGGGAAACCGAGACGTCCAAGATTCTCTCTATTAACTTCTTCTCCTTCTCGATTGCCCATTTGTGAACCAAACACCCATTCGAATTGCATGTCGCTAGCGACCCCACCAGATCCATTCCTCCTATCGTCCCAACCCTGGTTTCAACCCCTAAAAATTTCCGGATGTCCTTCCTGTGTTTTTCGAGATCCCTCGAAACTATGCAGCCATGATCGTTAGAAAGGATGAGGTTACCGAAGGCCGTGTGTTTCGTTTCGAGGACGAGGACATCGAAATTCCTCTGCATCTCCTCGATCTCTTCGTTGTATATCCTGTCGGAAATGACGATTCCCTGCGAATTTCCCGCGGTGAAAATTCCTATCAGCCCCGTCCCGAGCACGCTCGTCTGGTAAACAGGGACCTTCAGAACCTTCTTAATCAGGTCCATGTCCTTCTTTCGAACGAACCTGTTCACAAGGCAGAATTTGTCAGTGGAAAAAGTGAAAAGCCCTATGTTCGGGTCCTTCTGGAAATTGAGTTTTGCGAATTTCATATAGTTATATTGAAAATCTATTATATTAAATTCCAGAATTATGTTTATTTTTTCTTTTCCTTAGGGTTTTCCTTGCTTTCTTTCTCCTCTGGTTCCTTCCTTTCCTCGGTTTTTTCTTCTTTTTCTTCGGTCTCTTTCTCTTCTGCTTCTTTCTTCTCCTCTCCGGGTTTCCCGGTCAGCCTTTCCTTAATGCCTGCTATGCCCTTCTTCTTTTCCTCTTTTTTGACAGTCACCTCTCCAGGGAGTTTGACCTCGACCGTTTCGAAATCCCCCTTCACCTCGACCTTTATCCTTCCGGGAGGCTTTTTGAAACCCCGCGAAAATAAGAGTTCGTTAACACCCTTCGAAATCCTTATCTCCTTAACTTTTGTGTGTTTCCTAACGAATTCCTTTACAGTCCTAAGCGCACGGTTGCTTCTCTTTGATCTCGGCTCCTTCAACCATTCCCTTCTCAAGGGGATAGTGTAAATCCTTTCTATCTCGCTCGCCTTTTCCGCCATCCCTGATCACCTAAACTTTGAGTTTCGAACCTCTTCTCCAGTCCTTCGTGCGAACTCGAACTCTCCTTGTTCTCGCCCTTTTCAAACCGAACTTCTTTATATCTGCCCAGCGGGGAGCCGACCTGAGTTTACCCTTCGCGGACAGCCTCAACTTCTTCCCACCTGACTTGTTCCTGCTCATATACATCAACCTTTACTTTTTCTTTATTCTGAATTCCCTTTTTTCCGAAAGTAGCTTAAGGATTTCCTTCATCTGCTCGTCAGCAACGTTCTCCTTAAGCCTCCCAGACTGGTATATCTGAAGCAAATAAAGTTCGGCCTGGGCAGCGAGCTCCGGGTTTGCGTAACGCACGCGCCCTAACCTTTCATACGCCTCCTTCGAAAGTATTTTGCCCAGTACCTTCTTCTTCATCTCCTCTAACTGCTGCATTTGCTGTATCTTTTGCAGCTGGTTCGGGTCCATGTATTCAACCATATAAAATCACGTTTTTATCATTTCTCGATTGTCTTCGCGATCTCGTTCAAGAAGAGCTTGCCCTTCGCTGTTATGCTCCTCCCCTTTCCTTTTTCCGTCTTCACCATCCCTGCTTTCTCGAGCTGCTGGAAGATCTCGCGGATTATCGAACCGGAAGCGGGGTATTTGTGTCCTGGCTTGTGTCCCCTTCTCTTCCTCCCGCCGTAAACCCTCTTAATCCTCGACACGCCGATCGGTTTGCCAATGGAAAGCTTTCTGAGGATAGAAGCCGATCTAATGTACCACCAGTTATTCTGGGAAGGGGGCCTTTCCTTGCATACCCCCGTCTTAACGAATCTCGCCCATTCGGGAGGTTTGATCTCCTCCGTCTTCTCCAGTTCCTTTGAAACCCTTTCTATCAGTTTATCGGCTTCCGTTTGCTTTATCATATCAACACCTAGTGGTTATATACAATAGGTATATTTATATTGATTTGCCTTTTTTAAGCTTTCTAAAAAATATCTAATATGACAATGGAGTGGCGAAGAGAAGCGAATGTAATAGCAGAGAGATTCAGAAAAAACGAAATTCCTGGTTTTCTGGCAAAAGAATTTCTTGCGAAGGACAACGAATTCGTTGTTGTGGAGCGAGGGGGGGAGATATACAGGGAAAGGGGCCCTGGGAAATTCGCTATAAGCGGTTTTGTAGGCGATTTGACAGATTTACTTTTGGTGGACAAATCGGAAAAAACATTCGAAAGTGAGGTAAAGAACGTGTGGCTTGCGGATGAGAATAAGATTGATATCAAATTTGTTATCAAGTTCAGGATATTCCATTCTGACCATTTTTCCAAAAACCTCATGGGCGAACGAAAGAAATTCTCTCTGCAGGATGTTTGGGACGAGACCCTCTCGAAGGTAATATACAAGAGCAGCCTCCCGGAATTGCAGAAGAAATCAGCGAACGAGTTCCTCAAGGAAGATTTCAGGGAGAATGTGAGGGAGGATATCGAATCTTATATGAAAAAGACCTTCAAGGAATGGGGGCTGATCCTTTCCTCGTTATCGATTGATTTCAAAGTTCCCGAGGGAATCGAAGCTGAGAAAACTGAAGCTGAAGGGAGTGAGGAGCTTCGAAAGGAGAAAACCGGAGTGAAAGAACCCAGAGGGGTTGAAGAGTACGGAACTTCCGGGATTACAAAAGAGGAGGAGCTGTCAGAACTCGAAAAGGAGAGGGCTGAAAAAGAGGTTGAGATGGAACTCGGAAAGAAGCAGACCCAAAAGGACATGGAAGAAGCTCTGGAGGCGATGGAGTTAAAAGATATCAAGGACAAAGAAAAAATGCTTGAGGAGATGGAAAGAAAGGATTTGGAAGAAACCGGGGGGAAGGATAGATTGAAGGAAAAGCTTGAAGAGCTTAAGAGGGCGAAAGAGATAACGGAAAAGAAATTCTACAAGAAGGAGTTGTCTGAAGAAGCGTTTCAATGGATGATGGAGGATTTTGAAAAGAAGATCATAGAGATAGAGACGAAATTAAAGGGGAAAGAGAGCTAATCACTTGTTTCTAGAGCGATTGCCATGAATACTAGGACGAAACCCAACGCTATCGAAAGTATGAAGTTGAACGTTGAAATTTCCGGGTTCAAAATCAGTTCCGAGGCGTTGGAAATGACAAGAGTCGCTGCTAAACCAAACAAGGGGAGCGAAGCGATTCTTGAAGTCTTCTTCTCCCTAAGGCTCATGCTCCTCCCGAGCCAGGCGACCGTTCCGGAAATCCAGAAAAAGTAGACGGATGATA
This sequence comes from Candidatus Aenigmatarchaeota archaeon, assembly GCA_023128965.1. GTDB lineage: Archaea > Aenigmatarchaeota > Aenigmatarchaeia > QMZP01 > QMZT01 > JAZGEG01. The sequence continues at coordinate 35,928 of JAGMCY010000160.1, forward strand.
TGAGGAATGCTGCAGTTGCTTCAAAAAAGCCTAGGTTTATGAAATCCGCAATGGAGTTATAACCCCTGTATATAGCGAGAGCTGTCACAACGATTGCGACAACGTACATGAAGAAGGCGAGCCTTCGTCCTGTGAAAGATTCCTTTAGTTCGTTGAATGCCCCCAGTATATAATCCTCGAGCCTGAATCCCCTTATGAAGAGATACGCCCCCACAACGCCTACTATGATCCTCCATCCGGTGTCTCCGAACGCCGCATACAGCAAAAGGGCGATTGCGGGTAATCCGAAAACGAGCCTTGCGAATTTGGGGTTTTCAAGGGTCTCCTTTATGAAATCCTTTATCTTGTAATAACTCGATTCGAGTCTTTCTGACTGCCTCACAACGATTCTTCTAACAGATAGTATGGGAATATGTGATTGGATTATAGGAATCACATGTTCGTCATCTGCCCCGTCCGTGACGAGAACGACGAAGTCGCTCGGTTTTTTACTGAGGACCTCATTCAGTTGTTTAGTTATCTCCCTGTCCGCATCTATACCCCTGTTCTTATGTCCTGTTAAGACAACAACCTCTGATGTGTATTTGTTCTTGAGCTCCTCGAATATTTTAACCGCCCCGAAGATCGCGTTGCTGTCGCTGTCCTCGGGGTCTTTGAGACCTAGTTCTGTAGCTGTTCCCAAAACCTTGTCCTTCCCTATCACAGGACCTCTTATCCGTAATTTCTGGCCTATGTCGTTGTCACGGTCTACGCTCATCACCAGCATCCTATCTTTCGGCATGAAATCACTTTATTTAATTAATGGTTTGATTTTTAAAGTATTGTTCGAAATTAAATGATATCATGAGGGCTGAGATAGGGATAATAGGGGGGACGGGAATTTATTCCGAGGGAATGTTGAAAAACGTTAAAGTTATGAACGTTCGAACACCTTACGGCAAACCCTCGAGCGAAATAAGGATCGGGTCTTTCAAGGGAAGGAAAATCGCCTTTTTGTTCAGGCACGGGGAATCCCATTCGATTCCTCCGCACAAGGTCAATTCCAAAGCGAACATATACGCATTGAAAAAACTCGGTGTTGAGAGGATCATCGGCATAGCTGCTGTGGGTTCGCTGAAGGAGGAAATGAAACCCGGGGATATCGTTATCCCCGATCAGTTCATAGACATGACGAAGCAAGGGGAGCTAACGTTTTATGATGGCCCGAAAGTCGCGCACATCTCAATGGCCGATCCGTTCTGCAAAGAAATGAGAGATTTGGTTTGTAAAACCATTAAAAATCTGAACATCCGTTTTCATGGAAAAGGGACCTATCTCTGTATAGAGGGTCCGAGGTTTTCAACGAGGGCCGAGTCGAATCTCTGGAGGATAATGAAAGCCGATATAATAGGTATGACGCTGATCCCGGAGGTTGTCCTGGCGAGGGAGAAGGAGCTTTGTTATCTCTCGATCTCGAGCGTGACGGATTACGATTGCTGGAGAGGGAAAGAGGCAGTCTCCGCTGATGACGTTATTAAAACCATGAAAAAGAATACAGAAAATGTGAAGAAAATCTTGGAGAGTGTGATACCCAATATCCCGAAAGAAAGGGTATGCGTATGTAAGAAAGCGTTAGAGAACGCGTTTATATGATCACTTTTCAATCCTGAAGAGGTATAAAAACTAGAATGGTGAAGCGGACTCAGGCTTTGTCCCTGCAGGTTGAGAGACGGAACGAGAGAGGGGGACCTGAAGCTCATGTGTCCGTGCAATTTCAAAGTCCAGGAAAACTGGAAAAAGAAAGGGGAATGTTGGTGCGGACTGTTCATTAAAAGATGAATTAAATTATTAAGGAGGTTGATAATATGATGTCCGAAATACCGAAAAAGCTTGAGAAGGTTAAAAAAGAAGATATTGATAAAGAAATACTCAGGACTGGGATAATAGCGGAATTGGATGCTATAAATCTTTACGAGCAGATGGCTAGCATAACGGATAACAAAGACATTAAGAAGATACTTCTAGACATAGCAAGGGAAGAGAAGACGCATGTTGGTGAATTCCAGACCCTACTCCTGAGGGAAGATCAAGAACAGGTAAAGGAAGTGGAAGAGGAACTTAAAGAGTAGGAATTTGGAATGAAGGTGATGGTATGGTGAAGTTGTGGAGATGCGAGATATGCGGAGATCCGTATATAGGGGAATCCGCCCCGGACAACTGCCCGTTCTGCGGGGCGCATAAGAAATACATAAAAGAAGCGAAGGAAGCGAATGTGAATTTCGACGTTGAACTTAATGAAAAGGACAAGGCAAACGCTGAGCGCGCTCTCCAGGTTGAAATAAGCAACGCCGCCTTTTACTTCTGCGCTGCGGAGAAAACGGATGATGAGGAAGGGAAGCTTTTGTTCAAGGTGTTAGGGAAGGTGGAAGCAGAACATGCGAGCGTTTGGAGGAAGATTCTGAAACTCGACAGTATCCCGAAAGGGGATGACCCCTGTCACGTGAGCAATAAGGAAAACCTGGAGGATTCACACGCGAGGGAGACAAGGGCGATAGAATTCTATAAAAAAGCGGCTGAGGAATCCGAGAACCCTCGCGTCAAACAGATATTCGAGGCGCTTGTGGAAGTGGAAACAGACCATCTAAAACTTTCGGAGGAGAGGTTGAAATGACTAATGTAAACGAAGTCTATAAGTGTAACGTGTGCGGAAACATTGTCGAAGTCTTGCAGGCAGGTGTAGGAGAACTCGTGTGCTGCGGCCAGCCCATGGAGTTGCTGAAGGAAAAGACAGAGGACGAGGGACAAGAGAAGCACGTTCCGGTGATCGAAAAAACAAATTCTGGGATAAAAGTCAAGGTCGGCTCGGTCCCGCACCCAATGGAAGAGGATCACCACATCAAGTGGATAGAAGTGATAGCCGATGGGAAGGTTTACAGGAAATTCCTGAAACCAAGCGAAAAGCCTGAAGCGGAATTCGAGATAAAGGCAGAGAACATCGAAGCGAGGGAATACTGCAATGTCCACGGGTTATGGAAAGCATGATTTCTCCGTTAAGTTCGAGTTAACAGGCTAATTTTTAAGCAATTATATTAATAGATTAACATGCCAAGAAAGAAAGCCACTAAAGGGAAATCAAAAAGCAAAGAGAAAGACGTTTTGGATCAAAGGATGGAACACTTCGGTGAAGAGGTCGGGAAACTGGGAGAAAAATTCGGCAAAAGGATGGAAGAAGGTGGGAAGGGATGGGAAAGCTGGTTCCACAGGACTTTCGGGTTGGTCGGGCCGCTGATCTCGAGCATATTCGGCATTATAATTCTCGCCTTAGTGAGTTGGGTATTGTATTTAATTAACATCCCGATAGGAAGCGGGTTTATTCTGAACGTGTATTATTTCCTTACGGATAGCATGGGTTTATTTTTCCTGATATTTATGTTTTTTTCGTACACTTCCTATTTTTCCAAAGCTTCATCAAGGGCGTACAGACCTTTCTCTCCCATTGCGGCAGCGATCGGGATCATAATAGGTTTCTGGATAGCCATACAAGCGATAAACATCGCGAATCTTTCTTTGGGGTTCCCTTTCCTCTCGATCATGACGTTTTACATCGAGATGAATCTTATCTGGATATTCTGGTTCTTCCTTTTTCTTGGTTACCTAGTTTTCGCGATAAAGATGACTACAGAGAAACCGATGGAGAGGTCGATGGAGGGTGTTGAAGAGGAGGTTGTTATGAGAAAGACTGAACAAAGAATGAAAGCGGGTGAAATCCATAGGCTTTACAGGTCAGGCAAGGATCGCATACTCGGAGGGGTGTGCGGGGGGATAGCGGAATACCTCGGGGTGGACCCCGTGATAATACGACTACTCTGGATTGTAGGATCGCTTGCTTGGGGATCCGGGATTATACTTTACATAATATTCTGGATAGTGATACCCAGAAACCCGAAACACAAATGGGAAGGTTAGAATCGATTTCAGTTTGTTTTTTAATATTTAACCCGTTATAATCTAGACATGACGGACATACTGGAATGTACGGGGAAACTGAAAGGGACGGAAGTGGAGAAATTGGTGGACTCCCGCATAAAGGAATTCAAGAAACTCGGCGAACAATCAAGCGATGAAATCTTTAAGGAACTCTGCTTTTGCATATTGACCGCGAACTTCAACGCCGAGGGGGGGATAAAAATCCAGAAGGAGATCGGGAATGGGTTTTTAACCCTCACGGAAGCACAATTAGTGAAAAAATTAAAGGAACTCGGCCATCGATACCCAAAAACAAGAGCCGGATACGTTATAGAAGCAAGGAAGTACAAAGATTCGCTGAAAGAAACTATCAGATCTTTTGAAGATGAACACAAATTAAGGGAATGGTTGGACAAGAACGTGAAAGGTCTTGGGTACAAAGAAGCGAGCCATTTCCTTCGTAACGTGGGTTTTGAAAACCTCGCTGTCATAGATTTCCACATAATCGATATTCTAGCGAAGTACAACGTGATAGAAAAACCAAAGACGCTCACAAGAAGGAAATACCTGGAAATAGAAGAACTGTTAAGGAAGATCGCAAAAAAACTGGATATAAACCTCGCTGAACTGGATTTGTATTTGTGGCATGCTGAAACCGGGAAGGTATTGAAATAGATTATGGTTTTGCGTTCTTGAGTATTTATTTAAATATATAATCACAAAGATAATCCTATCGGTGTTGGAATGAAGATAAGAAAAAGGGCTTCGAAGCCCCTGATAGAGAAGCTGTACAAAGAAGGGATTGAGAAAAAATCGAACGTGTGGAAGGCGGTGGCAAAAGACTTGAACAGACCAAGGAGGAAGGGGTTTGAAGTCAACCTGACAAGGATTGAAAAACATTCGAAACCCAAGGAAACTATAGTTGTTCCAGGGGTGGTTCTCGGAAGCGGGGATATAAAGAAACGGGTGGTTGTCGCCGCTCTGAAATTCTCCGGGAAAGCGAAAGAAAAGATCGAGAAGACCGGCGGGAAATGCTTATCGATTGAGGAACTCTATGAAAAGAACCCGAAAGGCAAGGGTTTAAGGATAATGGGATAGTATGAATGTGATAAACGCTGAGAACTGTGTTGCGGGAAGGTTAGCGTCTTTTGTGGCCAAAAGGCTGTTAAAGGGGGAGGAGATCGTTATCGTGAACGCGGAGAAGTCGATAGTTACGGGGAATCCGAAAGTTATTGAAAATTTTTTCGGGGAGAAGATCAAGAGAGGCGATCCCTACCACGGACCCTTCTATCCCAAGAAACCTGAGAACATATTGAGGAGAATCGTGAGGGGCATGCTCCCTTACCGCAAGCCAAGGGGGAGGAGCGCGTACAAGAGATTGAAAGTATACAGGTCGGTTCCGGGGGAATTCAAGAACACGGAATCGGAAGTTATAGGCAAGGCTAAAAGCAAATTCGAATGCAAATTCGTTTACCTCGAGGACATCTCGAAAAAATTTGGTGGTTGAATGATAAAGAAAAAGGGGAAGGCAAAGAAGAAGACGGGGAAAAGCGTTAAGAAGGAAAGGGGAAAGAAAGGGAAAGGCGTGATATTCAAAACAGGGAAGAGGAAAAGAGCGGTAGCTAGGGCTTCAATAAAGCCCGGTTCTGGAAAAATCCTCATAAACGGGGAACCTTTGGAGAATTTCAAGAATGAGGTTTTAAAGCTCAGGCTGGAGGAGCCTTTCATCCTCGCAGGAAAAGAATGGAAGTCATATGATTTCATCGTTAACGTGAAAGGTGGAGGAATACTAGGCCAGACTGATGCCGCAAGGCAGGCGTTTGCAAGGGGCCTGGTTGAGATTTTCGGGAATGAACTCAAGCAGAAATTCCTGGATTACGACAGGAATCTGCTCGTTTACGATCCGAGGAGAACAGAACCGCACAAACCACCGAGGTCTTCTCAGGGTCCGAGGAGGTATAAACAGCGCTCGAAAAGATAAAATTTAAATAATTAAATAAGAAATGTGATGGTTATGGAATACGCAAGGATCAGGCTGGCGGGAAGAGATTACAAAAAGCTAGATGAAATTTGTAAACAGATCAAGGAGATCGCGAGCAAATACGGAGTTTCGACACGCGGCCCGATCCCCTTACCGACGAAAAAAATGAAGGTCACAACCCTCAAAACCCCCTGCGGTGACGGGACAGGGCACGGCAACGCGACGTATGACAGGTGGGAGATGAGAATCCATAAAAGGATCATAGATATTGGTTCTAACGAACGCGCTCTACGACAAGTAGTTCGTATCCCCTTGCCAGAAGACGTGAAGATTGATATAGAACTGAGATAATCTATTTCTCATTTACAAGAACCCCGTTCACTATCCCGTCATGGCCCGGTCTTGACGTGACCTTCGCTGAACCGATTTCCGTCTTCACCACCGCTCCCTTTGATATCACATTCCTCCTCACGAAATGCGGGTTGGCCGGGTTCTTCTCAACAGAAATTATCTTCACCCTTTTAACCTTTTTCGTTTTCGGGTCCGCAACGTTTATCTTCTCGACGGAAAGTAGTTTCAGTTTCTCATTCCCTCCCCTTTCTCTTTTCACCTTCACGTTTCTCTTGCCTATTCTCGTCTCCAGGAATTCGTTCCCCCTGTCCATCTTCCTTTTCTTTCTGACCCTTCTCAGCCTTTTTCCCGTGAGCGTCCTTCTCGAACGCAAATGCCATTTCACCATACGAACACCGATTCTATATATTTGACAGATTTACATTTAAATAGATAACAAATGCTTTTAAATCAGCGAATTCAAATAAAATTATCAATTTTACCCGATTTTAAATTGGGTGAAGGAGGTATGAAAATGCAGCAAAGACCGTTGGACGTTTTAGGAAGTTCGGAGAACAAGAGGATAATAATACAGGTTAAAAACAGGGATAAGATAACCGGAACTTTGAAGGCCTTTGATTCCCACCTGAACATATGGCTTGATGATGCGGAGGTTTCGAGCGCAGACGGAGAGAATTCAGTGAAACTTGGGACAGTCCTTGTGAGAGGAGATAATATCGTTCTCATTTCTCCCGGGAAATAGGAGTTAAAGTTTTTAAATATTCAATTTCAAGGGATACCATGACGAAGGGGACCCCTAGTTTTGGCAAGAAGCAGAAGAAGACGCATGTTTTGTGTAGGAGATGCGGTCGCCATTCCTTCCACGCTTCGGGGGGCGTGTGTTCTGCCTGCGGTTTCGGGGGGTCGAAAAAAATCAAAAAATTCAAATGGCAGTGGAAACCAATCGAAAGAAACAAGAGAATGAAGTGAACCTAACGTATGACGCATACTTCGTATTAGTCTCTTGAAACCCATATAAATATAACCACTTATTTATATGTTATTAGCGCATGACGACTTGGGTTTATAATTCAGGTCGTCTACCGAAATATGGGCCCGTAGCTCAATCGGTAGAGCACCAGACTCTTAAGAGCGTATGACACAGGTTTCACCTGCGTCATTCGAACCTCGGATATTATGAAGGTTTCTAGAACCTTGTGATTGAGGGATATCTGGGGGTTGCGGGTTCGATACGTAGCTTTACGTGAAAATCCCGTCGGGCCCATACATCATCCAGAATTAATTACAGTTCTTCTGCCACAGAACCCATGATATTTTTTATCACTTTGTCCCCGCTTTTAAGAACAGGTTCCCCGTGTCCTGGAAGGATTTTATCGATCTTGAGGGAGGAGAGCCTTTCAAGCGATTTCTCGATATCCTCTTCACTCCCTCCCGGAAGATCTGTTCTCCCCACACCGTCAGCAAATATTGTGTCACCAGATAACAGGATCTTGTCTTTCGAATCGAACAGGCATATTGAACCAGGGGTGTGTCCCGGCGTATGTAAAACCTTTAATCCGAAAACTTCGTCCCCTTCCTTCAGCTTTCTTTCGACTTTCATGGGTTTCATGTTCCCGTTGAAGTAGTGGGCATTGCTCATTTCGCTGTCCCCTTTCTCGAGGACATTCGAGTCCTTCTCGTGTATGTGGATCTTCGCGTTCTTGAAGAAGCCGTTACCTCCTATGTGGTCCCAGTGCATGTGCGTGTTAACGATGTTCTTTATGTTGTCGAAATCTAGTTTCATCTTCTTGAATATCTCGTAAAGGCGAACAAAATTCAATCCCGTCCCAGAGTCGACAATCGTGTCCCCGTCTATGAGGTATATATTCGAATCCAGATCAGAAAGATGTACCATCGTTATTCTGCCATTAATCTTGGTGACCAAATCCAACCCCATATTAATTATTTCTCCGCAAACAAATTTAAAGAGATATTGAAACTTGTGCAAGAATAAAAATCAATTCTGTTCCATGAATAACTCGGAGATGGTTAAAACAAGAAAAACCTATATAAAGACCATGAATTTGAGCATGATTACCATTATTATTATCGCGATAGCGATCCCTACCACGTGCTCTGGCTTCAGCTTGATAGCTTCCTCTGATTCCTCAAAGTAGCGGATTAACCCTGCGGTCGACTGCGGCATCATTGCTTTCGGTTTTTTCGGCATGCTATCAATAAAGAATTAATAATCTTTCATTTATAAGCTTTTGACCCATTTGAGAAAATAAATGTTGTGCTGGGCGTAGCCCATTTTATGTCATCTCCCGGGGTTTGATCCCCGAAGGAGGCGATAGCATTTTTCTAACTCGTCCCTTTATTTTTCGGGACTTTCACCCGCACGGCCCGAACTCTTTCACCCTTCTGCTTCTTCGATGCTTTCCCTTTCGGGATCATCGCTCCAAAGCGAAGGTTTATTTCTGCGTCCGGACAGGTCCTCTCGGACCCTGCCTCGCGACAGCGCGCTTTCAGTTTGACGTAGACGAAGTCTGCGTCTTCGCTGCGAGTGCCTGGAACTTACCTCCCCAAGTCGCCTCAGGGCAAGCTATCTGCCCAGCTCAACAAGATTTTTTAGGTTTTGGGGGTTTAAAAAGGTTATTTCGATCGAGTTCAGAACAATTGTATCAGCAGAACGCCTATAATGATGAGGATCATGCCCAGAATTTTCTGCATCAGTGCCCGAATATCGAATCTCTCTTTCAATATATGCGGGTAGAACCTTGTGAGTAGCAAGGCAAAGATAAAGACGAAAATCATCTGGATGTTCTCAGATGCCTGGATAGGGGAAATAGGACCTATGTTTATCGCAAAGTAATAGCTTGCGGAACCTAGAATGGAAATTATTGTGTTGGTAAAAAGAATACCCCAATCATTCCTGTTGATCTTACTGTAGTAATATTTGAACTTGCCTCTGATCTTCCCTGAAAATAAGATCGGCATCGTTGTAAATATCCCAAAGATCCACACCCATATAAGGGTTTCCCAGTAATTAACGTAGTTCAGAACGAATTTTATAATTACATAAGACGCCGAAAATACCAAGCTGGCAAGTATTACAAACCAAAATACTTTACCAATTCTGAATAGTCCAGAAACCCTTTTAATTGATATCACAAAACCTCCGAGAATCAGTATCAAGAAACCTAAATAATCCATCGAGGCAAGTCTTTCCCCAAGAAGAGAGAACGCCATGAGGAGTGTGAAAATCGGGATGAACTGAAAAAGGGGGATGGACACTGATATCTCCTCGATCTCTACGATTTTGTAATAGATTATTATCCCCAAAGTCATCAATACCGCGCTCACGAATATGAAGGGAAGGAAATAGAGATTCGGAACTCCTATGTTCAAAATAGGAATCAAAATAATTACGGGGATTATCGAAATTATTCTCATAAATATGAACACTATCAAAGGGCTTTTGATCCTCTTGTCTACAAGATACTTATCGATTATGTTTGTAATGCTCCACATGAAAGTGGCTAGAATTACGAAGTATATCCAGCTCATCTATATATTTTCGGCTAAACCATTAAAAAACAAAAACAAGCACCAAGGCCTTTTGACCAGGACTGAATAAAGATTTACTGTCCTGACTCTTGGGGCTTAACAGCCTTACCTTTCGGCCAGACCCTGGAACCCTCAATTAAGAGTTGGAAATAAGCCTTTTAAGCATTTCTGTTGGGAAACATAGATTTTGGGAAATATACATGCCAGAGGATTTTTCCCCAAGCCCTCATATAAATACGTCCCTTACCCAATTTAAAGTAAGGGGTGCGAGTAATTAAATTTAATAAAAAGGGCAGTATTGCCAAATCAAAAGAAGGTGACCTTCTTCTAGTAAACGAGGACAAGAAGGCGTACAAGGTTGACGAGGTCGTGATCCTTATATGGACCATGTGCGACGGAAAACATGAAAACAAGGAGATAGTGGATGAGTTCTGTTCAAAACTCGGCAAGAATGTCCCGAAAGAAGAGATCGAGAAGGCAGTCTCCGATATAACCCAGAAGCTGGAAAAATTCGGTCTTCTTGAGAAGTGCAAGTGAAATCGGAAATGTATTTTAATTAGCGATTAATATTATTTAATATGAACAAGAAATACGCACTTTTGGTTATCATTCTATTGGTAGTGATTTCACTAGTTCTATGGGGCGTGTTCTTCAGCCCTGTAGTTTTTAATGGTCATCCGCCAACACCAGAACAAAGTTGCAGGGCAACTGGGGCTCAACATTGCGAATATACTGGTGAACTACCATTCACGTGGGCTGTTAAGACAAATTTTACAGGTGCTATTAGGACAAGTTGCCAAGAATTGTTGGGATGTTCTTCCTGTTCGGAATGCGGATTCTAGCTTGAGCTAATCCTGTTTCTTTGGTCGACCGATTTCTTGAATAAGCGGTAGCTATCGTAAAGAAAGTGGTTGGCGAGTTGTCCTTTTAACTAGGATCTGTCAGGGTATTGGGTAACGTGGGCTGAATACCTCGCCGAAGCTTGGTACTTACACCCCGTTTCCATCAACCTTGTCGTCTACAAGACCTTCCCCAGCGCGCCGATACTCGCGTATCAGGTTGCTGGACGGTTACCTATTTTCAGGAGAGGCTTCGGGCTTAGATGCTTTCAGCCCTTATCCTCAATGGCGTAGCTACCCGGCAATGTATGCGCAACCGGTACACCAGAGGCCACAACGCACTGTTCCTTTCGTACTGAGTGCTTTTTCCCCTCAGGTAACTGACACCTTCAGCAGATATAGACCGTACTGGCTCGCACCGTACTTAACCCAGCTAACGTGGCTCTTTGATGGGTGAACACCCCCACCCTTGGACGCTGCTGCACGTCCAGGAAGAGCCGAGCCGACGGCGGAGAAGCAACGAACGCGGTCGATATGGACTCTCACGCGTCACGACTCCATTATCCCCGAGGTAACTTTTCTGTCAGAGCTGGCTCCCAGCTAATGGAGACACAGCGGATCGCTAGGCCACGCTTTCGCGTTAGGATTCCTTGCTTTGTAGAATCCTATCAGGCCGGCTTTTGCCCTTGCACTCTAATTCCGATTTCTGACCGGAATGAGCCGACCTTAGGGCGCCTCTGATCACTTGTCAGAGGCGTACCGCCCCAGCCAAACTGCCCATCTGCTGCTGTTCCCGTCTCTCGCAAGACGCAGGTTACACCTGCGTCAAACGTCTAGAGGTAAGCGATATATTAACAGTAGGTTGGTGTTACATTGGCGCCTTCCCCAAACCCGAAGACTTGGGTGCGATGCTCCCAACTACACTATGCAACCGTCAACATACCGCAACAACAGACTGCAGTAAAGTTCTACGGGGTCTTCTCGTCCCGCTGAAGGACTCCGGAATATTCGCCGGACATTAAGTTCACTAGGTGTCAGGTTAAGACAGCGGGGATCTCGTTAAACCCTTCATGCAGGCCGACAATTAATCGGCAAGGGATTACGCTACCTTAAGACGGTCAGAGTTACCGCCGCCGTTTACCGGGGCTTCACTCGCTATTCACGAGCTTAACACACCGGCACTGGGCAGGCCTCAGGAGCTATACAAATCCTTTCGGACTAGCAGCCCCCTACGTTTTTGTTAAACAGTCGGATCCCCTTTGTCACTGCGACCTACTGGTCCTAGCTTAGCTAGAGCAGTAGGCACCCCTTACTGGCGAAAGAATGGAACAAGTTCCATTCAAACTCTACCAAAGGTACGGGGCGAATTTGCCGAATTCCTCAACCTGACTTCTCCTAACACACCTTCACCTTCTCAGCGAGGGGCACCAGTAACGGTTCTCGGTACGGACATGGAAGATTCCTTCCTATTCCCTTTTCACGGGTTCCAGGATTAAACCGAACAGACATACGCCCGCTATTTCTGGATTCACCTGCTTCTCACCATTATGGTACTCCACAGGTTTAACCAGTTAACCACCGAAATGGTCGGTCTATCCCGAAACGTTAGGAATCGGACTTGTGTCGCCACAAGTACTTCCATGGTGCAGGAATATTAACCCGCTTCCCTTTCGACAAGTTCCAGTTAGGGCTTGCCTTAGGACCGACTAACCCTCAGCTGAATCGACAAACCGACGTTGGCTCGTCAACGTCAAGCTTTTAATCATTGCTGAGGAACCCTAGCCCTTCAGGTGGTGGAGATTCTCACTCCACTAGTGCTGCTACTATCGGCAAGATTCTTATTCCTGCAAGGTCCACCCAGGCTTACGCCCAGACTTCTGTCCTAGCAGGACACCTCCCAACGCTATTTCTTTCGAAATCTAAGGTATCGGTACCAGACTTAGTCCCGTCCATTTTCAAGGCCCCCAACCTAGATAGGTGAGCTATTACGCACTCGATCTTCCGACGGACACAGGTAAAACCTGCGTCAATCGCTTAAAGGGTGGCTGCTTCTAAGCCAACCTCCCTATTGTCTATGGTTGAAGACACTTTTCATCAATTAGCCTGAATTTAGGGACCTTAACCTTAGGCTGGGTTCTTTCCCTTTCGGATACCGAGCTTACCCCGGCACCCCCACTCCGGCCTTCTACGGTGATAGTAGATTCCGAGTTTGACAGGGTAACTGGACCTTTCGATCCTTGGTTATCCAATCAGTATCTATACCCTACTATCTACCTCCAGCCAGGCTGTGCTTAGACACATTTAGAGAGGAACCCGCTATCGCTGAACTCGATTAGCGTTGACGAACCGATGTTCCGAAAGCGAACATCAACTCTTTTTCACTCCTAGCCCCAGGTCACGAGAGCGATTTGAATCTCAGCAACTCTAACGGGCCTCCATCTGGCTTTCGCCAGACTTCACCCTGCCCAGGGCTAGATCGTCCAGCTTCAGGTCTTAACCCTGTGACTGTAGGCGCTTTCACACCCGCCTGCCTCAAACTTGCGCAGGTCTCGCTTTCGCTTAGGCCTCCTTGCGTTAGCCTCGCCACAGAGATAAACTCCTTGCCGCGTGTTTCAAAACGGGCGACACCACTCCTGCAAGCAAGAGCAATGCCTACCTATGGTTACATGGTTTCAGGTTCTTTTCATCTCCGGTTAAGGATGCTTTTCATCTTTCCGTCACCGTACTAGTGCGCTATCGGACTCGAGATGTATTTAGGATTGGGAGTTACTGGCTCCCGTATTCCCAATGGATATTCAACCATTGGTACTCTGGATACCCGCTATCAACCTTCTTCCGTTCTCCTACGGGGCTATAACCCTTTATCGCGAATCTTTCCAGACCACTTCGGACTGGGAAGTTAGGCTGAGCGCGGGTCCAAACCCCACATCCCCTTTGGCTCTCGCCAAAAGGTTCGGTTTGTCCTTTTCCCTTTTCAATCGCCTCTACTAAGGGAATCGCTATTGCTTTCTTTTCCTGCCCCTACTAAGATGTTTCAATTCAGGGCGTCCCCGTTCCATATCGGAACGACCGAAATCAAGAAGTCCCATTCGGAAATCCCGGGTTCAAGGGCTGCTTGCGCCTACCCCGGGCATATCGCAGCTTGCCACGTCCTTCTTCGGCTCCCGAGCCAAGCCATCCACCACGCAACGTCGCAGATCCTTTTAGTCAGGACAACTCGCCTATGTTATCATTAAGGAACTCTTTTGGTGTTCACCTCTTCACAGGAGTTTCGATAGACGCATACTATGTATGCGTCATACGATCTTCCTCAGGTGGTCGTCTAATTAATTCATCATTCCCTTCAAATCGGCCCGTTAAAAAGCTAACGAGCGTCATCATTTTCGAAAGACACGGATGTAATCCATGTCGATCTTTCGTTGCAAACAGTTCAGCATGATACTAGATTTTAGCGACCCATAAACCGTTCAGAGAAATAGACAGACATACTCGCGTACGCCACCCTCCGACTGCATCCCTTACTTTCTGTCACCAAGCAAGACATGAACTCTGAACAGCTTTGGATAGCCTGTGTTTCGATAGACGCATACTATATATGCGTCATACGTAAGTATCAGCAACTATTATATTGTTGCCAGGTATTTAAATGCTTTTATGGACCGAGTGGGAATTCCGCCGCCCTTAAGCCAAAATGCCGGAGGGCGTTGTTCGAACCCACGGCCTCTGCCTCCCTTGGAAACCATATATTCTTGCAAGGGCAGCGATCTGTAGCGATTGAAGCAGATGAAATCTGCTTCGTTCGAAATTACCGCTGATCTATCGGCCCATCTTGAACTTTCTGGCCCACCGCTCTTTGTGTAAGCGGAAGCTACCGGAAAGAGTGGTGTAGGAGATTGTTTTGAGAAAGCGAGATATATATAAGGAGGTGATCCAACCGCACGTTCCCGTACGGTTACCTTGTTTATCGACCAGTGAGATGATATTTTCGCTACAGTTGCATTTCAATGCACACGTATAGCTGTCATAAGGATTCTTTTGGAACCCCTCAAATTGCCCATCTCACTAATTTACGACTTAGCCCTCCTTGCAAAGTCTTGGTTCGATCTCTCCCGAAGGAGAAACCTCGCCAAAACTCCACTCGGATGGCTTGACGGGCAGTGTGTGCAAGGAGCGAGAACGTATTCACCGCACCCTGATGATATGCGATTACTACCGATTCCAACTTCATGAGGGCGAGTTTCAGCCCTCAATCTGAACTGAGGAGTCTTTTATA
>JAGMCY010000161.1 GCA_023128965.1 Candidatus Aenigmatarchaeota archaeon
AATTGTACGCAAGGGCGAAGTTTATTGTTGAATACCTAATCAAAGGACTGGAAGATCAGGGGGTCATGACCGAGGAAGTGAAAGATTCGCTCGAGCAGAGCAGGGAGATGATGGCGAGATTGCAGGAGATTTCGGAGAAGGAACTTGAAGGCGAAGTTTTGAGCGAGGAGGATTACAACTACATTAAAGATATCGATAAGACATTCAACCGCGTCATCGAGGATCTGGCCTCTGCCCTGACAGTGGAGACAAATACAAAGCCGTTGTTTGGTGATTATGAAACTCATACTGATCTGGCAGGCAAGGAAGACGCTTTCAAAACCACGATCGTAGCGGATGTCCATACGGAAACGAACACGAAGAAGGTTCTCGAAGTGGGAACGGGGAAAATAGACTGGATCGTTGTAGCGCACGCTTCGAAAGAGGGGAGAATCGGTCTGGCTGTGGGTCCCGTATTCAGTTATTACGAGTTCCCGTGGAAGATGAGCGACAGGCTGACGGATGAGAAGTGGAGAGACATGCTTGAAACCGACCCGCCTGAAAGGCCCGACTGGATCGCAAACTTTATTTCTTGATCAAGAAAGCGGGTACAAGTAATCGCTACATGTAAACCACGGTCAACAGATTTATAATTCTGGGTGCCTAATAATTAAAATGCCAAGGCCGAGCGGGGAAGATCCTAATTGTATGGGGACGTTACTTCACTGGCTGGGGGAAAGAGATCAAGATGGTTTTGCAGAATCAGATGATATAATTACGTTATTAAAGGAAAAATATGAACTAACAAAAACCCCAACGGAAGGTGATATTGCAATATGGTATAAAGACCCCTTTGACGTCCTTATGCCTCTGATTCTTCATACCGGGGTCGTTATTGAGGAAGGAACTCCCCCCAAAATCAAATCAAGAATGACCCAAGACGGCGATATAGAAGAACTTCCTGCAGATGTGGTAATGGATATGTTAGACCGGATGAGAAAGTATAAATCAGAAGGTTACATATTAACAGATGCCATGCAAAGGTTACGAATAGTTCACGGGGCATTACCTAAATACTATACCAGAATTAGTGGTTATAAATAATTTAAACAATCCAAACAAAGAATTTACCATGATTATCGCCATAACAGGGACGCCGGGGACGGGGAAGACGGACGTCGCGAAGGCGTTCGCCAAGCGAATGGGCTGGTGGTCTGTTTCTCTGAACGATCTAGCTGAAGAGGAGGATATTTACAAGGGATATGACAAGGAAAGGATGTGCAAGATAATCGATATGAAGAGAATGAGGGAGGAAGTCAACATCCTCGCTGTCTCCCACAGGAAGATGGTCATAGAAGCGCATTATGCGCATGAAATGCCCTCGGATGTCGTGATAGTTCTCAGAACGGAACCAGGGGTTCTCAGGAAGAGGATGGTGGAAAAGGGATTCCACACCGCGAAGATAGCGGAGAACATGGAGGCGGAGATGATGAACGTTATAAGGGACGAAGCGATCGCTTTGCACAAGAACGTTTACGAGATCGATAACACAAGTAAAACACCGGAGAAGGTTGCGAAAGAGATCGAGGATCTCGTCAGGGAACAGCCTTTCCTCACGAAAGACATGAAAGTCCCCGAGGACCTGGTAATGGATTTCAGGAAGCCTTTCGGAAAGGTTTTCAAAGGGTCTTGGGACGAGGCGGCGAGGAACCTAGTGAATGAAATAAAGGGCAAGAAGGGTCTGGTGGTTTCGGTAGGAGATCCAACAAGCTATTACCTTATCAAGAACGGTCTGAAACCGGACATGATAATATTCGATGGAAAGGAGAAGAGGAAGAAGTTCGGGAAGAAGATCGCGTTCAAGGCGCACGAAATAACCGTTAAAAATCCACCTCGACATATCACGGTTGATTTATGGAAGGCTATTGAGAAGTCGATTCCAATACTCCCGAAGAAGAGGGTGAAAATTTCTGTGAAGGGGGAAGAAGACCTCGCTGTCCTTCCCTGCGCGATACACCTCCCTCTCGGAAGCCACATAATTTACGGGCACTTCCAATTTGGTCTAGTTCTGGTGGAG
>JAGMCY010000162.1 GCA_023128965.1 Candidatus Aenigmatarchaeota archaeon
CGAGATGGCGGAGAAATTCCTGAGGAGCGCGAAGAACGTCGTCCTGGACGGGACGTTTTACAAAAAGGGATTCAGGGACGGGCTGAAGGAAATTGCAAAAAGGATGAAGAGCGATTTCCATTTGGTTGAAGTGAGATGTGACGAGAGGATACTCAAGAAAAGGGTAGGGAAGCGGAAGAAAAAGAAAACACCGAGCGACGCGGACTTCGAAGTGTACAAGAAGGTAAAGAAGGAATACGAGCCGATAAGGGAGAAGCATTTCGTGGTTGACACGGGAAAGGACTGGGAGAAGCAGATAGAAAGATTTCTGAAAACTATTTAATCCATTTATTCAGGCCATGTTTCGAAAACTTTTCGAAATCTATCCTCATGCCGTCCCTCGCTGCGATCGTCTTCACGCCTGTTTCCTTCTCTATCCACTTCGCTTCTTTTTCCGGGTTCGCCTTTAGCATGATCATTCCAAAATGCTGTATGATCGCGAGACTGGGTTTCACAAGACCGATTAGTTTTGCCGCCTGGTTGGTGTTCATGTGCTCCGGCCATTTCACATTCCTCGGTCTTAAGACATTCAGAAGCAGGTAATCGCACCCTTCGAAATGTTTCTCCTGCCCTTTGAAGTATTCGCCATCCCCGCAGTACCCTAAAGTTTTCGATCCCTTGAAAACGAAACCGAGCGCCTTCTCCTCTCCGTGTTTCGTTGGCGTCGCGATGATTTCGAGGTTCCCGATTTTCGTTTTCCCTCCGGGCTTGAGGATTTCGTATCTTTCGAGTATCCTCAAATGGAACGGGGAGATCACAGGTCTGTACTCATCTCCTCCTTTTATAACGTGTTCGTTCCCTATCAGAATCCCTCGCTTCTTCCGGGTTCCCTCGGTCATCGATTCTATAACCATCTCCGCATCCGTGTAGTGGTCGGGGTGGCAATGTGAAACTATCAAACCCGTGAGCTTTCGCAAGTTAACGCCGTACTGCTTCGCCCGTACGAGCGCACCCGGACCGGGGTCCACGTGTATCCGTTCGCCATCCATTTCAAGAACGAAACCCCCTGACGCCCGCGTCTGCGTCATGATGACAATTCGCCCTCCGGCGGTCCCAAAAAACGTTATGTTCATGCCCATCTTAAAGAATATTTAAACCGCCCGTTATAAATATAAACCATGGCTGTTGATTTCGGAAAGGTTTTCGGTTTCGCTTTGAGATACCCTTTGAAAGGGGACGTTTACCTTCTTTTGTTTGTTTTCACCCTGATCACCGGCCTTCTCGGCTGGTTCGTGACAGGTTATTTCATGGGCGACATCACCGGGATGGAAGCGAGTGTAGCGGATGTTTTGGGGAAATTCATAGTTTCCGTGACCTACCT
>JAGMCY010000163.1 GCA_023128965.1 Candidatus Aenigmatarchaeota archaeon
ATGTGCTTCTCCCATTTCTTTTCCTTTCTGGGATAATCCTCCCTGTAATGCGTCCCTCTCGATTCCTTCCTTTCAAGCGCGGATTTCGTTATGAGTTTCGAAACCAGTATCATGTTCCTTAGTTCTATTACCTCGGGGTTGATCCCTTCACTTTCGATCCCCTTCAACTCCGCTTCCATTTTCTTTATTTTTTCCGATGCGCTTTCCAGACCTTTCGAATCCCTCACGATCCCCGCATTCCTCCACATCAGCTTTCGGAGGTTCTTTCGGACGCTGTAAGGCCTGGTCGATATAACTTTCAAACTCCTGGTTTTCTTTGTCACGACCCTCTTACCCTTTATGTATTTCCTCGCCGCAATGAGTGCCCTTGACGAAAAAATGAGCGATTCGAGAAGCGAATTCGAGGCAAGCCTGTTCGCCCCGTGAACCTGAGTGCACGCAACCTCTCCGAATGCGAAGAGCCCCTCAATATTCGTCCTTCCGAACGTATCGGTTTTCAACCCCCCGCAGGCGTAATGAGCGGCGGGCTCCACAGGAACCCCCCCTTTGGTGATATCGATCCCGTGTTCCAAACACGTCTTGTAAATTCCCGGGAACCTCTTTTTCAGGAATTTAGAATCCTTATGGGTTATATCAAGATACACCTCCCCCCCTTTTCTTTCCTTCAATATAGCCCTCGCAACCACGTCTCTCCTCCCGAGCTCGTTCACGAACCTCCGACCCCTCGAGTTCCTTAGAATTCCCCCTTCCCCCCTCACAGTCTCGGAGATCACGAAGAAAGGTTCGCCTTTCCTTTTAAATGCAGTGGGATGGAACTGGACGAATTCGAAGTCCTTCACCTTACACCCCGCCCTGAACCCAATCGCAATCCCGTCCCCTGTCGCTATCCTGGGGTTCGAGGTATTCTCGAAAACCTCGCAGATCCCCCCTGTCGCTAGCATGACAACCTTTGCGAAAAAATCCTTCGTTTTCTTTCGTTCCTTATCAAAAACCCTTGCCCCTATGCATTTCCCGTTGTCGATTATTAGATCGAAAGCCACGTGTTTTTCAAATACCCTTACATTCCCATCCTCCCTTACTTTTTGGACAAGAGAGCTCTCCACTTCCATCCCGGTCTTGTCCTCTTTATAAACGATTCTCTTCCTTGAATGTCCACCTTCTTTACTCAATTCCAATTCCTTCCCTTTCCTGTCGAAGTCCACACCGAATGAAACGAGCCTTTCGATCTCTTCAGGAGCGTTCTTCACCATTATCCTGACCGCCTTCTCGTTCGAAAGCCCGTTCCCCGCCTTGAGCGTGTCTTTCACATGGAGGTCAAATCTGTCTATTTTGGAAAGAACCGCAGCAATCCCGCCCTGAGCGAAATTCGTGTTCGACTCCACCAGGTCCTTTTTCGTGATCAGGCAAACCTTCCCGAACCTGCTCGCCTGCAGGGTGAAGTTCAGGCCCGCGATCCCGGATCCGATAACCAGAAAATCAGATTTCACCATTAAGGGTTATTATATTCCCAGATTTTAAATACAATTAAGTTTATAAATCTTTCTATTTAATACTACTAATCAGTGGTGTTATGTCAGAATATTTAACCATGAAACTCGGCGAATATCTTGAAAAGGTTAAGGGTAAGGATATCGAAATGCTTGCACATTACAGGAAGTTTATCCCGTTTCTGTCCAAGATATCTGATCACATAACAAAAACCGGAATCACCATAACCGATTTCAACGAAAAAGAAGCCGGTGAAAAATTTAATTACTTGAATGAATTACTTGAGCAAGCCGAAGTCCCGTCTGGATTAAGGAAGGAAATGATAACAGAGCTTTTCGGGATGCTTACCCCCGAAGAAACTCATAGAGAAGATTACAGCACGGCAGAAATCCCTGAAGGTTTCGAAGAGAAATTAAGATTACTTTGAAATCATCTGAACTCCAGCATTTTCCCCAAAGCTTCCCTCGCTCTTCCCTCGATTTCTTTCGGAATTTTCACTTCGTACTTCTCATCCTTGAGCGATTCATAGACCTTCTCCAGCGTGATCCTCTTCATGTTCTGGCACATCCCCGCGGCAGGGTAAAACTTCTTCCCGGGAATTTCCCTTCTCAGTCTATTGCACATTCCCTCCTCCGTAACGATTATGAACTCCTTCTTTTTCGAAGAACTCGCGTATTTAATCATCCCGCCCGTCCCGCACACGCAGTCCGAAATCCTGAGGATATCAATGGGGGATTCGGGATGTGAGATAACCTCGGCTTCAGGATGTTCCTTATTCATAGCTTCCACTTCCTCCAGCAATACGCTGTCGTGGACGATGCAAAACCCCGGCCAGAGGATGAGTTTTTTCCCTGTCTTTTCCTCCACCCACTCGCCCAGATGCTGATCCGGGATGAAAATCACTTCCCCTTCCAGCGAATCCACGATATTCGCAGCGTTCATTGACGTGCAAACGATATCGCTCTCCGCTTTCGTTTCAGCGGTCGTATTGATATAACAAACAACCCTCGCTCCCGGGTGCTTCTTTTTCAAATCCCTGAGTCTTTCTATATTCACCATCGCCGCCATCGGACACTTCGCCTCAGGATCAGGAAGCAACACCTTCTTTTTCGGGTTCAGGATCTTAGCCGCCTCCGCCATGAAGTCCACACCGCAGAAAACTATTATTTTCGCTTTCGTTTCCTTCGCCTTCATGCTCAGTTCGAGCGAGTCCCCTATGAAATCAGCGACTTCATATATCTCCGGTCTCTGGTAGTTGTGAGCGAGTATAACCGCTTTTTTCTTTTTCTTGAGTTCCAGAATTTTATTGACCAGCTCTTTTTCCATATTACCATTTAGAAAAACTTCAATAAATAAAAAACCTTTTGTTCGAGTATACACATGAGCTTCCCGAAAAGATTCGAGTTTGAGGATAAAGAATCCGGAATTTACGGCTTAACATCACGTTTTTATATTCACAAGAACACCCACCCGCTGCAATTAACCACGTCCATGTCCATATCCAATAAAGAAGACGGTTTTGCTGAATACGTTATAAAGAGAACCGTAAACGATTCATTCTACGTTGTCCGCTTCACGGTCGGGGAGCGTCTCACGAAGGGCACCGATATCCCTGAAAAAGTTGATGGTGAAGTAGACACGAAAGCGGCTTACAAGGATTTATTCCTCGATTCCTTAGGTCCCTCGAGTAAGAAGGAACGTGTAATCGGCAATTTTGAAGGAATTAAGAAAGAGCTCGAACTCCTGGAGGTTGTCAGCGATGTTGACGAAGAATTCCTCAGGCAAATCTCCAATGAAGACCTGAAAAAATACAAGGAATTTCGAGAGAATCGAGAAAAATTAAGAATTTAATTTTTTCTTCCCGGATTTTATCGTCCCGGAAACCCTCATTGTTTCAAAAATCACCCTCGAATCCCCTATCTGGTGGATG
>JAGMCY010000164.1 GCA_023128965.1 Candidatus Aenigmatarchaeota archaeon
TCGATCGTTGGCCTGATAGCTGAAGTAGGGAAAGAAACCAATGAGGAAGAGGTCAACGGGGTGTTCGACAAGGAATGTGAAGGATCTTTGAAGGGAATACTGGCGTGCACTGACAAGGAGATAGTCTCCTCCCACATAATAGGCAGGAAGGAATCAGGGATAATAGACAAGCCCCTGACAAACGTGGTGAGCGGGAAGCAGGTAACGGTCTGGTCCTGGTACGACAACGAGAGAGGATACGCGAACAGGCTGGTTGACGTCGCGGAACGTTTCGGCAAGCGCGGGTAAATCCAGAACCACTTCCGACAGGAACCCAAAGCGCCGGCCGATCATTTTTTAATCCAGAAAGCAAAAAATAATCATGTTTGATGTTAAAGGCTCTATTCTGAAGGAGATCTACAAGGAAAGGCCTGAGTGGTCTCATAAGGGGGATTTCGGAAAACTTCTGATTATTGGAGGGTCGAAGAGGTATACTGGAGCGCCTGCCCTGGCCGCTTATTCAGCGATCGCTTCCTTACGGGCCGGAACTGACCTGGTTCTGGTCGCGGCTCCCGAGAGGGCGGCGGACATAATAGCGAAGTTCTCCCCTAACCTGATAACCGAGCCTCTGGAAGGGGATTTTGTCTCGATGAATCACGCTAAAGAAATCGATTACCTCGTAAGGAAATTCGACGCGGTATGTATTGGTTCTGGTCTAGGAACGGAGAAGGAGACGGGAGGTTTCGTTAAGAAGTTCGTGGGGAAGATCAAGAAACCGTGCGTGATAGACGCGGATGCGATAAAGGCTCTTAAAAAGAAAAGGCTCGGGAAGAACTTCATCCTTACCCCGCACGCATACGAATTCTACCACATAAGCGGGGAGAAGCCGAAACACGACATAGTCGGCCGGGCGAAACTTGTCGAAAGGTTCGCGAAAAAGATAGGATCCACAATCCTCCTGAAAGGAGCGGTGGACATAATTTCGGACGGGAAGCAGACCGCTATGAACAAGACAGGAAACCCCTACATGACAACAGGGGGGACTGGTGATGTTCTCACGGGTGTTTGCGGGGGCCTGCTAGCCCAAGGGGTTTCCCAGTTCAAGGCGGCATGCGCCTCAGCTTACATAACGGGAAAGGCTGGGGATCTCGCAGCGAAGGAGAAAGGGCCTGGACTCCTAGCAACGGATATAGTAGAAAAGATACCTGAGGTTATAAAGGGCTGATCGTATTTTAAATCCACATCAAAAGCCGGAAACGACCAAGCTTGCTTTCTATCTTCCACATCTGACTGCACTTGGGGCAGTTAACCGTCTTTTCCTTTCCTTTCGAAAAGTCATATTCGAAACTGTGCCCGCAGGAAACGCAGCGAAAGTCTTCTCTCATCCGCTCACCTTTTAAGAATTGGGGTTAGGATTTAAATTGATTAATTTTACGCCTCAGGCGTCAATCCCCTCATTACAAGGAAGACCGCTATCACGAAGATAATGAGGAACACGAGACCTGCTATTGGGTTCGTATAGAAACCGACATCATTCGCTATGTTTCCTGCCAGACCCGACGTTCCCGCGATAAACAACGCGAAACCCGCCAGGATAATCACGACAACCAAACCGAGCTTTTGGAGCTCCATGTTTGATTTTAGGGGGTTAGATTTATTAGCGTTCTTTTTTAAACTTTTATTATTCAATATTGGCAGGTGTCGCGGATGGAAAAATACGAACCAATGAAAATGCAGGAGGAGATTCTGAAGTTCTGGATAAAGAACAAAATCCCCGACCAGATCGTGAAGTTCGATAGCAAAAGGAAGAAGTTCTTCCTCCTGGACGGTCCTCCTTACGTTAATGGCGTCCCTCACGTGGGGCATGTCAAAACGACCACCACCAAGGACATATGGTCGAAGTTCCGGACAATGCAGGGATTCCAATCCTGGTGGCAGCCCGGATTCGATTGTGGAGGGCTTCCGATAGAGAACGCGGTGGAGAAAAAGCTCGGGATAAAGTCAAAGAAGGAGATTATCGAAAAGATCGGGATAGACAAGTTCATAGAGGAATGCAAGAAGCTCGCAGAGGGGAACAAAGACATCTGGATGAATACTTACAAGAAGCTAGGGGCGTGGAGAGGGTGGATCGATCCTTACATGACCTACAAGAATTATTACCTCGAATCCGGATGGTGGACCGTGAAAAGGCTCTGGGAGAAGGGGATGCTGGTGGAGGGGGAGAAACCCGTGTACTGGTGTCCTCATTGCGAGACAACGCTTTCCGGATACGAGGTTACGGATTCCTACAAGGACGTGAGCGATTACTCTATATATGTTAAATACCCGATTCTCGGACAGGATTTCACCTTTATTCTGATATGGACTACCACTCCCTGGACTCTGCCGGCAAACGTGGCGATAGCGGTTCGCCCGGACGAAACTTACGTTAAGGCAAAGGTTAGGGGCGAATATTACATACTCGCTGAGAAACGCTTGAAGGATGTGTTCAAGGAAATAGGAATCGAGAATTACAAGGTGGTTGAGAAGTTCAAGGGGAGGAAGCTCGAGGGAATGAAGTACGAGCCCGTTATGAGGATTCCCCTGCAAGAGGATCTCAGGAAGAAGAAAAACGCCCATCAAATAATCCTTTCGATTCCCCTGTTCAAGAAAGGGGTTTCCAGCAAGGTTTTTGCAAAAGGCAAAGTTTCGAAAGCGGACAAGGAAAACGTTGAGGATTTCGTGACAATGGAGACGGGGAGCGGATGTGTTCATACAGCTCCAGGACACGGGGAGAGCGATTTCCGGGTTGGTGAACATTACAATCTCCCGAAGGTTTCTCCTGTGGATGACGAAGGGAAGCTCACGGAGGAGGCAGGGGAATTCTCAGGTATGTACGTGAAGGACGCGGACCACAGGATAATAGATTATCTTGATGAAGGGGGATATCTCCTAACGTCTATTAAGATCACCCATTCTTATCCGCTCTGCTGGAGGTGTAAGGCTCCCTTGCTCTTCAGGCTGAGCAAACAGTGGTTCTTCACGATAGATATGATAAAGGAGAAGATGCTGAACGAGAACAAGCGTGTAAATTGGCTGCCCGAATTCGCGAGAGAACGCTTCCATAACTGGATAGAAGGGGCGATAGACTGGGCCGTATCCGTTCAAAGGTTCTGGGGAATCCCTTTACCGATCTGGATATGCGATTCCTGCGGCTACAAGGACGTGATAGGCTCGAGGAAAGAACTGAAGGAAAAGGCGATAGAGAAGATAAAGGAGGATATCGACCTCCATAAAAACACGGTGGATAAAATCCATCTGCGGTGCGGGCAGTGCGGGAAAAAGATGACACGCGTTCCTGACACGATGAACGTGTGGTTCGATTCGGGGATCTCTCCGTGGGCTTCTTTCGGATACCCTTTCAAGAACAAAAAACTGTTCGAAACGCTCTGGCCTACAGACATCGTATGCGAGGGACAGGATCACATAAGAGGATGGTTCTACGCCCTGATGTTCTGCGGGGTTTCGGCCTTTGATGTGAGCCCTTTCGAGGCGGTCGCGATGACGGGATGGACCCTGGATGAGAAAGGGGAGAAGATGTCAAAATCCTTGGGGAATGTTGTTTACGCGGAAGACGCGTTGAAAGCGATAGAATCCGATCTCATTCGTTTTTACCACTGCTGGTCGGTCGCTCCCTGGGACACGCAGTTATTCTCAATGAAGATAGCGAAAGAATTGAGAAGGGTTCTTGGCGTGCTCTGGAACACGAGCGTTTTCGCTGAGAATTACTCCGACCCTAAACTCATCGATAGGAAGGAGAAGTTCAAAAAGCTCGAGCTCGAGGACAGGTGGATAATATCCAGGATAAATTCCATGATAAAGAGCACGACAGATAACCTCGAGAATTTCAACCTCCACTACATGGCGAGGGAATTTGAGAATTTCATACTCAACGATTTCTCCAGGTGGTACATTAAGATCGTGAGGGATCGCTTGTCACCCTGGTATTCCGGGAAGGACAAGGAACCCGCTCAGTTCACGCTCCTTTACATCCTTGAAAACCTCGCGAGGCTGCTCGCCCCTGTAACGCCTTTCATAACAGAGAAGATCTACCAGAAATTGTTCTTCTCAAAAGGCAAGCCGAAGTCGATTCACCTCTGTTCCTGGCCGAAAGAGGACAAGGGGTTGATAGATAAAAAGCTCGAGAAGGGGATGGAATTCGCGAAAAATGTGATAGAGGGAGCGAATTCTTTGAGGCAGGAGCTCAAAATTAAACTCAGGTGGCCCGTTTCGGAGCTGTTCATAAGGCCCAAAGACAGCGAAACCCAATCCTCCCTGGAAGACATGGAAAATGTCCTTAAAACAATGGCGAACGTGGAGAAGGTTTCGCTGGTGAAACAAATCCCGGGAAAGCGAAAGAAAAAATCCTT
>JAGMCY010000165.1 GCA_023128965.1 Candidatus Aenigmatarchaeota archaeon
AGTTTAATTAAGTTATCGCTCTTTGGTTTTTAAATTTAACCCTTTATCCAGAAGGAAGCAGCTAGCATTTCACACCACAACGAAACGTTTCGGGGTGTTGTGCTACATTCGCTTGCGGCCGAACCAGATGATCTTCACGGGTCTGTTGCTCTTTCTCACGGTCACGATGTCGTTCTCCTTCAGCCTGCACACGTAATCCTCCTGCCCGTCGATGCACAACTCGCCCTCCCAGTTCAGGCATTTAACAGCGACACTCCCCTTAGAAATAATTTCCCCACTTGTCAACCTCCCGGTGTAAGGGGCAATCGCAGCCGCCCCGATTTTACCAGGGTCTTTCAGGGGTTTCGCCCCCACGGATTTCGCGTACGCATGCGAGCCGCTCGGGGTGTAGATAATGATCCCGGAATTCACTTCCATTGTTTTCTTTCCCTTCACTCGTAATTCCGAGTATAAAATACGCCGCACGTATATGGGAGAAACGAGAACATCGTTGAGCGCTAAAAACGGAATAGGGGTGTTGTTTATCCTGGTTTCAAGTCTTGGGTATTTTCTAAAGAAGTAATCCTTCCCCTCCTCCCCCCCGATAAGCCTACGCAGCTTCTTTCCGAAATCCATGTTGTTCGCGGGCATGTAATATCCAACGGATTTCCCGGGGTTTATCCCGAGGATCGGGCATTCAATAGAAGACTGCCAGTTCAGGAGCGTTCCATCGCCACCGACCATTATCGCGAGGTCGCACCCCTTCGGCTCGTCGAAAACATATTCAATCCCCAGTTCCCTGAGGACAGAACACACCCCCAGGGCGACCTTTTCCCCGTAATCCTTCTTCCATGCGATAAAGACCTTTTCGAATATGCGAATCACCTAAACCCCGAAAACCCTGCTTATAACCAGCTTAACGTCGTTGAACACCTCTTCCTTTTCCCTGTCCCCGTTCACCACGAAAAAGCGTTCTTCGTTCACCATCTCCTTGTACGCTTCCCTGACTTTTTTCAAGAGTTCCACCTTTTCCAACCTGTCGTTAGGAAGCGCGCGTTCCCTCTTGAGCGAAACCTCAGGATCGATGTCTATGAAAATCACGACATCCGGTTTTCGGACATCCTTGTGGAGGGATTTTATCCATTCCCTCTCAACCCTGAATATCGCGGATTCGTAAGCTATTGTTGAGTAGAAATAGCGATCGCATATCACGTTCTTCCCGGTGTTAAGGGCGGGGATGATAACTTTTTTGAGATGCTCAAACCTGTCCGCCGTGTAGAGGAGCGTGATGGCTTCTCCTGAAGTTACGGTGGCCTGCCCGACCAGCCACTTCTTTATCAGCCTTCCTATCGCATTCTTCGGGCTAGGCTCCTCCGTGTATATAACAGGGATACCTTTAGCGTGTAGATGATCATACAGCATTTTCGCTTGGGTTTCCTTCCCGGATTTGTCGATCCCCTCGAATACGATGAACTTTCCTTCCATTTTGACCAATATTATTTTATATCAGTTTAATTTAATAAGGCACTTTCTTGATCTTCAGCAAATAAGCAATCCCGTTCGCAACCAAGTGCAGAACGGGTGTGAGCACGAGAAGGATCACGACCCATTCCCATTTTATCGTGATCACGAAACTCAGGAAAACGAACATCCCGATTATGAAATCGAGCTGGTCGAGCAGGGGGGCGGGCTTCCCTCTGGGGATTCCCATTCGTCTTTTCACGAACGATCCTCCGAGATCGCCGACCATCGCTCCCAGGCCGATCACTAAACCGAGAAGAGGGAACATCGCAACGATGTCGAGTGGAACGGGCGAGAGATCCCAGGGGAGGAAAGGGAACGCGAACATCTGGAAACTCGCGACAGCGATTGCAACGATCACACCGAGGATCAATCCTTCCCAGGTCTTGCCGGGCCCGAATACCGGCTTCCCCCAGAAGGTTCGGTTTCCGTCTATCGGGCGTTTCCCCTTAGCGAGCATGCACAGACCGTTCGCCCCGTAGGCGGACCACATGAGCCACACCGCTTC
>JAGMCY010000166.1 GCA_023128965.1 Candidatus Aenigmatarchaeota archaeon
TACCTGCGAAGTACATAATGGTTGCCGCTGTTCTCCTTAAAATGAAATCCGATTACCTGCGGGCGTTCAAAGAGCAGGTCACGGGGGAGGCGGAAGAGGAAATGCAGGAAGCGTTGGAAATCGAGGAGGGCGAAGAGCCCTTTGAGATAAGCCCGATAACGATCCCTCCGAGGAGAGAACCCGTCAGGGGGGTCGTGGTGAGCGAGCTGGTGAAAGCCCTCAAAAAGGTCCTGAATTCGCATGAAAGGAAAGTGAAGAAGAAGAACAAACTCAGGAAAGACATAGACATCTCGGGGGATAACATAAACGAAAGGATACGAACGCTTTATCAGAAGCTGAATTCCCTTCTCTTGAGGATAAGGAAAAGAGAGGTTGAATTTTCGAAACTGGTTGGCAAATGGAACAGGGAAGAGGTAGTCAGCAACTTCGTCCCGCTCATCCATCTGGAACATCAGAAAAAGATCAAGGCAAGGCAGGAAAAGGTTTTCGATGAGATCTGGGTCAGCAGAAGGGATAAGAAATGACTCGAAAGCTAGCGATTCTATTTATTTTCGTCATTTTGTGCATTCTCTCCTCGCCCTTTACAGGGGCGATGGAAATAGAAGACGAAGTTCTCGAAAACCCCGCAGGAGTCAATGAGCTAACCGTCCAGATCCTCCAATACGGGCTAGTGGGAATAGACGGGAACCCAACGAAGTTCATAATCAGTCTAGACATCCCTCAGGATGATGAAAGGCAGGATGTGGATACGGATGTCAATAAAGTGAAGGATGAGCTAGGGACAGAAACAGGAGTAATAGAAGAGGATAACCCCAGCAACCCCTTCGCTTACACCATATCAAGTGTTGTGAAATCGCGGGCGAACCACCTCACTTCCCTTCCAAGTTCTTATGTGATCCCGGAGGATGTAGAGATATATTTGCAGCCCACCGAAAACATCCAGTCCTCAGACCCGAGGTTTCGAGATCTCGCCGGGGAGGTAACGAAAGATTCAAGGGATGACTTCGAGAAGGTTGCGAAACTCGCGATGTGGGTATACGATTACATGACCTATGACCTCTCGTATTCCAACCGCAACTTCGA
>JAGMCY010000167.1 GCA_023128965.1 Candidatus Aenigmatarchaeota archaeon
CCTTATACCCTCGATCTTATTCCTGTCGGGGAATGAATGGAAAGTCCCTATTCTCGGGGTTACCGGGTGGATTGGTCTCCCCCCTATAATCCTCACGATATCGCTTGCGAGCTTCTGGAGGTCGAGAGCGAGATGTACGTAATCGTGTTTCTTTTTTGACATCTCTATCGCGTCTTGGAATCCCAAGTAATCGGGCAAAGCGAAGAAGAAGAGGTGAGCTGTGTGGCTGTGTATCTGGCTTGCGTAAAGCATCAATTTTCGGAGATCTATTGTCTGCTGAGATGGTTCGATGCCAAGAGCGTTCTCAATCGCTCTGAGCGAGGTGATTGTGTGTATAACAGTGCATATACCGCATATTCTCTGGGTTATCGTGTGAGCTTCGGTGTAGTCCCTTCCTTTCAGCATAGCCTCGAAATACCTCGCCGCCTCGTATACTTCGAGCTCGGTCTTCTTTATCTTTCCCCTGTCCATCTCCACGTCCAGTTTGGCATGGCTTTCGACCTTCGTTAGCGTGTCTATCGTGAAATGCCTGTGACTCATTCTTTCACTTCCTTGAATTTTTCGGATGACCCAGCATACCTTGTGAATACGCTCTTTATCTCTTCCATCGTTATCCCCTTTTCTTTAAGCATGTCCACCTCCGCCCCCAAATTTCCGTCAGGTAAAGGTCCTCGACAACCGTCACATGGAGTTCCGACAGCGGGGCAGGGAGCATTGCAGCCCGCGTACGTAACGGGTCCGTAACATATTATACCTTCTTTTAACAGGCAACGGGTTCCCCTCTTCTTACATTCCACGCAAACGGAATAATCCTTCTCCCTTGGCTTTTTCCCAACCAGCAAATCCTTTATAACCTCCAGAGCTTCTTCTTCGTTTATCGGGCAACCCCTCATGTAATAATCCACCTTTACGTGTTTATCTATTGGGTCCACGCTGTCTTTCGGGGGGTGTTTGGTTTCCTTGGGGTAGACTATCTTTCTGTAGTCTTTCGAATAGTTCCTTATGGAGGGAATCCCTCCCCAGCAGGCGCACGTCCCGAAAGCGATAAGGAACTTCGTCCTTCCGCGAACATCCCTTAGTTCTTCCGCCTCCCTTTCGGTTGAGACAGCCCCGTCCATGAAGGTTATGTCATATTCCCCTTTTTCGTCGTTGAACTCCTTGAGTAACCAGAAGTTGCGAATTTCGATGTTTTCGAAAAGGTTCACGAGCTTCCTCCCAATAAGCAGGAATTCGAAAAAGCATCCCTTGCACGAGGTCATGCCTATGAAAGCTATTCTCGGCTTTTTGGATTTCATTTCCACACCTTCTCGGTCAAACCCCTCAGCTCTTCAAAGCTGAAAACAGGCCCGTCAAGACACACGTACTTATTCCCTATGTTGCAGTGCCCGCATTTACCTACCCCGCACTGCATTAATCTTTCGAGGGAGAGGTAAATGTCCGAATCCCTTATCCCTATTTTCTGTAAGCTTTGGGTAACGAACTTCAGCATGATCGGGGGCCCGCAGGATATCCCTACATCCCCTTTTATATCGTACTTGTCAAACAGGGTTGTCACAACCCCGACGTTCCCTTTCCATTTCTTATTCCCCTTATCCACAGTTATGAAAACATCCACACCCTTCTTTTTCCA